>DATMJU010000017.1:0-17287 GCA_035553795.1 Vicinamibacterales bacterium | reverse complement strand
GTGCATCCGCACGACGTTGCAGGCCGCCACGACTTACCGCTTTCCGGTCGAGCGAATCATTTTCGAGATTACCGAGAGCGAGAAGGTCGACGATGTGCCGCACCTTCGGGAGATCGTGCAGCACTACAAGCAACGCGGCTTTCTCACCGCCATCGACGACTTTGGCGCGGGCTACGCCGGCCTGAATCTGCTGGCGGACGTCCAGCCCAACATCGTCAAGCTCGACATGGCGCTGATTCGGAACATCGACGCCGACGCGGGCCGGCGCGCCATCACCAAGGGCATTCTCCAGGTGTGCGCCGACTTGTCGATGCAGGTGATCGCCGAAGGCATCGAGACGAGAGGAGAACTCGAGGTGTTGAGTGACCTTGGGGTCGAGTTCTTCCAGGGCCATTACTTTGCCCGCCCTGCCTTCAGGGCACTGGCCGAAGTGCCAGGCTCGCAGTATCTTGCGTGAAGACGTCAACGTGAACTGGGCAGACATCGGCTCGGCCTCCTTCGGCGGCATCCTCATCGGAGCTGCTGCCGCGGCCTTGCTGCTCGCCACGGGGAAGACGGCCGGCGTCAGCGGCGTGATCGAAGGCGTGCTGCTTCGCGAACGTGGAGAGGCGGGTTGGAAGTTGACGTTCCTGCTCGGCCTGCTCGCCGGCGGCGTGTTGCTGTCGCTGTTTCGGCCCTCGTCCTTCACGACGCTTCCTCACCCTTCCATCGGGTGGGCCATTGGCGGCGGACTACTGGTGGGTTTCGGCACGCGCCTCTCGGGCGGCTGCACGAGTGGCCACGGCATTTGCGGTCTGGGCCGCCTGTCGAAGCGAAGTTTCGTTGCGGTCCTCGTGTTCATGGGCGTCGCGATGCTGGTGAGGACTGTGCTGTGAGGCTGCCGATCGCATTTGCCTGCGGCCTCGTGTTCGCGATTGGCCTGGGCTTTTCGGGAATGCTGAAACCCGAGAAGGTCGTCGGGTTCCTGGAGTTCGAAGACCCTACGCTGCTCTTCGTCATGGGCCCGGCGGTCCTGATCTACGCCATCGCCGCGTGGCAGCGGCGAGGCCCTGAACGGCCAGTCGATCTGCCGCTGGTTGCCGGCGCGGCTGCCTTTGGCGCTGGCTGGGGCCTAACCGGCATTTGTCCGGGACCCGCGATCGTGAACCTGGCGAACCCAGACCCGTTCTTTCTCGCGTTTGTTGCAGCCGTCCTTGCCGGCATCGGCGCGCGGGCGGCTCTGAGAAGGGCATCGATATGAAGCAGGACGCCAAGACGCTGCAGCGGGTCTTTGCGATCAAGGTCGCCAGCGTCTATCCGCACTACATCAACAAGGCGGAAAAGAAGGGCCGCACCAAGGCGGAAGTGGACGAGATCATTCGCTGGCTCACCGGCTACACCCAGGCGAAGCTGGAGAAACACCTGGCCGACAAGACCGACTTCGAAACGTTCTTCGCGAAGGCCCCCAAGCTTAATCCCGCGAGGAAGCTGGTGACAGGCGTGATCTGCGGCGTTCGCGTCGAGGAGATCGAGAACCCGCTGATGCGCGAGATTCGCTATCTCGACAAGTTGATCGACGAGCTCGCGAAGGGCAAGGCGATGTAGAAGATCCTGAGGAAGCCGTAAACGCTGGCGTCAGCGCGCGCCAGTCGCGGCCTCCGCGCGGCGGACGTTCCACGCCTGCCACAGGTGCCGTCGTTCATGGGCGGCGATGACGTTCAATCCGGTGGCCAGGCTGAACCGCACGCCCTGGATGAACGGGTTGGGAAAGTGCGTGCGCGCCAGGTCGATGTCCCTGAAGCGTTCCAGGAACACACCCACGTCACGGTGCGACGCGAAGAACGCTGCCGCCGCATCGTTCAGAGGCGGCTGCGATCGCGGGCGAATGATGCGCGGCGCCTTGCCCTTGAGCCACGTTTTCGCAGGAGGCTCGAGCGAACTCACGAACCAGCCACCGATCAGTCCTGGAAACGCGGGTCCCTTCCGCTTCTTTCCCCCTGCGAGCGCCTGCTCGGCGGCGGGGCGCATCGCCTCGAGGTAAACGCGGTTGGCGGTGGCGAGGTGATCGAGGCACTCGGCGACACTCCACGATTCCGGAGCCGAGCGCCAGGCGCCCTGCTCGAACGTGAGACCGCTGACCAGTTTCCGGGCGTCGGACTCGATCGCCTCTAACTGCGGCCCGAGGGCGGCAGCATCACGATTGAAGGCAGAACCCATGCTCCATACCATAAGGTATGGAAGTTGCGATTGTCAATACTCTCGCGTATGGAGAGAATGGGCCCGTGACGAAGAAAGGCAGCGGCGCGAAGCGCCTCGGCGAGCCGACCCTGACCGAAGCCGACTGGGCAGAGGCGGCGTTGCAGATGATCGCCGAGGCGGGCCTGAGCGCCTTGACGGTTGATGCACTGGCTGCCAGGCTTGGCGTGACCAAGGGCAGCTTCTACTGGCACTTCAAAGGGCGCACCGACCTGCTGCGCGCCGCGCTGACCCGGTGGGAAGAGCGCACGACCACCGAGGCGATGAAGGGGTTGAACGCGATCCCCGATCCACGCACGCGCCTCGAGCTGATGCTCGACGCATCGTCGCAGCCACCGCGGTCGCGGTCGCTCTACGCGGCCCTCGCCGAAGCCGCCGAGGACCCGGTCGTGCGCCAGTCGCTCAACCGCGTCGCCTCGTCCCGCATTCATTACCTCGAGACGTGCTATCGAGCGCTGGGCGAGCCGGCGCCGCTCGCCAGGGCGCGCGCACTGCTCACGTACGCGGCCTACCGCGGGCTGCTGCAACTTGCCCACGAGGCGCCGGAAGCGTTGCCGAAAGACTGGTCGACCTATCCGTCATTGGTGCGTGAGACACTGCTGCCGGCAAAGAAGCGCAAAGGGTAGAGACGATGGCAGAGCAGACATCCCGGGTCACGATTCACATGGCCGCCAGCGTCGACGGCTTCATCGCGAGGCGAGACGGCGGCGTCGACTGGCTCGAGACGGCGGATACGTTCGAGGGCGGAGAGACGCTCGGAGCGGAGTACGTCGAGGCGTTCCTCAAGACCATCGACTGTTACGTCATGGGCTCCCGCACCTACGAGACCGCGCTGGGATACGAAGCCAAGGGACTCGGATGGGTCTACGGCGACAAGCCAACGTTCGTGCTCACCAGCCGCGACTTGCCCAAACACCGTGACACCGTCGAGTTCTACTCGGGCGACATCACCATCCTCGTCAACCAGAGGCTGAAGCCGAAGTTCCGCAGCATCTGGTTTGTCGGCGGCGGCCAACTCTCCGCCGAATGCCTGCGGCTTGGCCTGGCCGACGAAGTGCGCTATTCGATCATGCCGATACTGATCGGTGAGGGCATTTCGTTCTTCGAGGGACTGAAGCAGGACGTGCCGCTGCACCTGATGGAATCCCGCGCCTACAGGAGCGGCATGGTCGCGCTACGTTACGAAGTCCGCAAGTAGCGGGGGGTATCGCCGTAACTTGAAGACCATCAGCTATTTAGGCGGTCTCGACAAGGCGACGACCACACGCAATTGGAACACCATCAACACCATCGTAAAGAAATTGTCGATCTGACTCCGGCCTGTCCGACGTCTGGATAGGAGACAAAGAGACCATGAAATTCCTGATGATGATTAAGCACAAGGAACATACCGAAGCCTTTCAGCCGCCGCAGTCGTTGATGGATGCGATGGGTGAGTTCGTGACGGAGGGATTCGCCAAGGGCTGGCTGAAGGAAACCGCCGGTTTGAAGCCGACACGCGACGGCGTCCGGATCATCCAGAAGGGCGGCAAGTTGAAGACCGTCGATGGACCGTTCACCGAAGCCAAGGAAATCGTCGGCGGCTACGCAATCGTCGAGACGGCGACCCGCGAAGAGGGGCTCGCCATTGCCCACCGGTTCATGGAACTCCATCGCATTCACATCCCTGAGTTTGAGTGCGAGAGCGAAGTGAGGCCCTGCGACGAGGGCTAGTAGACTGTTCCCGTGAAACCAGCTCTGCTGACCGCACTCCTGATCGCCGCGCTGGCTTCGGCCACGCGCGGCCAGGTGGGTGCCACGTTGCCGGCGTGGACGCCGGGTACCCTCGACATCCACCAGATCAACACCGGGCGTGGCAACGCTGCGTTCCTCCAGCTGCCGGATGGAACGACGATGCTGATCGATGCCGGTGATGGCGGCAACCTGCCGCCGCGAGGCACGCCGCCGCGCCCGGACGCCTCGCGACGGCCGGCGCAGTGGATCGATCGCTACGTCCGGGCGATGGGCGCGTCGAAGATCGACTACGGATTTCTCACGCACTTCCATAACGATCACATGGGAGCGCTCGCCGACGTCGCCGCGCTGATCCCGATCGAGACGATGATCGATCGGGCCGCGCCGGATTATGCGTACCCGGCGCCCGATCACGCCGAGTTCTCGCGCGCGGACTTTGTCGCCTATCGCAAGGTCATCGCGGACGGACGCATGAAGGCGGAGCGCCTGCGGCCCGGTCACCGCGACCAGATCGTGCTGAAGCGCGATCCCGCGAAGTACCCGGAATTCCACGTCCGGAACATCGCCGCCAATGGCGAGGTCTGGACCGGGATCGGCACCGAAACGACAACACGCTTCCCGGCTCTCAACGCGGTGCCGCGCGCGGACTGGCCGACCGAGAACATGTCGAGCCTTGCGATCCGGATGTCGTACGGGAAATTCGATTACTACAGTGGCGGCGACATGCCGGGAACGCCGCGTCCGGGTTATCCAGCGTGGCACGATGTCGAATCACTGGTCGCCAGGGCCGTGGGCGCCGTCGAGGCCGCAGTGGTCAATCATCACGGCAACCGTGACTCGACCAACGCCGCGTTCGTGTCGGCATTGCGCCCGCGCATCTGGATCATCCCGGTGTGGTCAGCCGATCATCCGGGGCACGACGTGCTCGATCGGATGTACTCGACACGCCTCTATTCCGGGCCGCGCGACGTCTTTGCCACCAACATGATCGACGCCAATCGCATCGTCATTGGCGCGCTGCTCGATCGCCTCGCCAGCGCCCAGGGGCACATTGTCATTCGGGTGGCACCGGGCGGCGCCAGTTACCAGGTGATGGTCCTGGACGACACTGCGGATACCTATCGAGTGACGAAGGTCTCCGGGCCCTTCACCGCGGAGTAGTCACTGCGCTCTATTCTGCGTGCCCTGACAGACGAGTTTCCGCATAGAATCGCATTGCCTCGAGGCACCCCCTGATGCGATTCCGGCTCGCCGTTCTAGCGGCATCCTGTCTCCTGAACACGGCTGTACTGGCGCAAACGGCGTCAGCGCCGCCACCACCTTCAACCGGTCGGCACCCGGAGGCCGGTAGCCTGCTGATCCGGAACTATGGGCCGGATGCGTATGACGGCGGCTCTCAGAACTGGGCCTTGCTCCAGGACTCGCGGGGCGTGATCTACGTGGGCTCCACGAACGCTCTGCTCGAGTACGACGGCGTGACGTGGCGCAAGATCTTCACCCCTACCCGAACGACCATACGATCTCTGGCCGCAGGGGCCGATGGCCGCGTCTACGTTGGCGGCGTCGGCGACCTCGGATATCTCGAAAGGGATCCGGCGGGTCTGACTCAGTTTGTCTCCCTGATCGATCAGCTTCCGGAAGACGTCCGGGTGTTCGAGGACGTGTGGCGAACCTTCGCGACGCCCGACGGAATCTTCTTTCAGACCCAGATCGGCCTGTTCCGCTGGTCCAACGGCAACATGAAAGTGTGGAAGCCCACTGGGCGAATCTTCAACCGCGCGCAGATGGTCGACAACACCATTTACATCGGGCAAACCGGTGGCGTGTTGATGCGCCTCAGGGGCGACGAGTTCGAGGCGGTGCCGGGAGCGGAGTTACTCGGCGAAGAAGCCTTCCCGATCGTGTTGCGATATGACGGCACACGGTTGCTCATGGGGACCAGGGCTCGGGGCCTGTTCCTGTACGACGGAACGTCGCTGCGCCCGTTCCAGACCGAGGTCGACGATTACCTGAAGCGCAGCAACTTGTATCGCGGGTTTGTGCTGCCGAACGGGTCGATCGCGCTGACCACGACGGCCGCAGGCATGGTGATCATCGACCGCGCGGGCCGCCGGTTGGAGTTGATCGACGAGAGTGGCGGACTGCAGGCGCCCTCGGTCTATTACGTAATGCCGGACCGCGAAGGAGGTCTGTGGCTGGCGCTGGGTGTTGGACTGGCCCGCGTGGAAGCGCAGTCGCCGCTTTCGGTGTTCGGTCCGACAGAGGGGCTTCGTGCCTCCGGCATCGACGTGTTTCGGTTCAACGGACGCGTGTATATAGCCCACGGCCAGGGCGTGCAGTACCTCGCGCCGGCGAAGGGCGCCGGATTGCCGGGAATCCAGCCGGTGAGCGGCGTCGTCAACCAATGCTGGGCTTTCTCTCAATTTGACGATCCAGAAGGTGGGCCACCACAACTCCTGTTGTCCGCCAGCGATGGCTTGTTTCGCATCGAGGGCGACAAGGCCACGCCGATTGTGACGTCCACGAACCGCTCCTTTGGGGCGTTCGTGACGCTGCAGTCGCGCATCGAGCGGTCGCGGGTATGGATTGGCCTCGCGGACGGGTTGGCGTCGGTGCGGTGGATCAACGGAAGGTGGGTCAACGAGGGCCGCGTGAACGGGATCCGCGAACAGGTTCGCAGCCTGCAGCAAGCGGCGGATGGCAGCCTGTGGGCCGGCACCCAGTCGTCGGGCCTGTTGATCGTCCGCGGTGCCGACGGAAATGGCGCGACTCGGCCGCCTACTCCTGAAGTGGCTCGTTACGGTGAACAACAAGGTCTGGCTCCCGGCTCTGCGGCCGTGGTCAAGGTCGATGATCGTTTCTACGTCAGCGTGAGGGGCAAGATCGCGGTGCTCGCTGACGCGAACCGGTTCGTCGAAGACAGGACGTTCGATGTTGTCGAACGCGATGCCGATACTCAGCTGCTCTTCGTCACGCAGGGGCCCGACGGGCGTATTTTTGTCCAGTCGGGAAGGCAGGCGGCCGTGCTGACCCGACAGGCCGATGGTTCGTTCGCCGTCGACAAGCAGCTGTTCAGCCGGTTCGCGCTCGACAACAACGGCGCGTTCTACGCGGAACGGGACGGCGTGTTGTGGATCGGCACCCGCGGCAGGCTAATGCGATTCGACACGAATAGCTTCGATCGGTCGACGGTGGCGTACTCGACGTTGATCCGGCGGGTCACGCGCAACCAGACAGAAGCGATTTCGCCGGACGCACCCGTAGCCGGTGCCGGGGCTGAATGGCCCGCCTCGAGCCGATCGGTGCGGTTCGAGTTTGCTGCGCCGACCTATCTCAACGAGCGGGCGACGCAGTACCAGTCCCGCCTCGAAGGCCTTGACGCCGACTGGTCCGCCTGGTCGTCCGAATCGCGCCGCGACTACACCAACCTGGCGCCAGGAGACTACCGGTTCCACGTGCGCGCCAGGAATGAACTTGGCCAGGTGAGCGAAGCAGGGCAATTCGCGTTCGCGATTCTCCCGCCCTGGTATCGCACGTGGTGGGCGTACTCGGTCTACCTCCTGACACTGGCGGCGATGGTGTTCGCTGTCGATCGGATGCAGCGCCGGCGCGTGGTCGGAAAGGAGCGCCAGCGTGCCGAGTTCGCCGAGGCACGCCTGCGTGCCGAATCCGCAGAGGCGATCGCGCGATCAGAAGCCGATCGTAATCGGAATATCGAATTGCTCAGCGAGATCGGTCGGGAGATCACCGCGTCGCTCGACTTCGACACCATCTTCGACAAGCTGTATGCGCGTGTGAACCAGCTCGCCGATGCGGACGTGTTCGGCGTCGGCTTGTACCACCCGGACAGGAACGAGATCGAGTACCGGCTGGCGATCGAGAAGGGCCTGCGCTACGCCCCGTATTCGCGCAGCACCGCGGACCGAAGCCAGTTCCCCGTGTGGTGTATCGAGCATCGGCAGCCGGTCTTCATCAACGACGTCGGGAACGAGTACAGCAAGTACATTCCGACCTACGTGCATGCCGCCCGCGAGCTGGAAGACGGCACCATGTCCAAGAACGCGCAGTCGATGATTTACCTGCCGCTCATTTCAAAGGACAAGGTGCTCGGTGTTGTCACGATCCAGAGTTTCGAGAAGGGCGCATACACCGAGCACCATCTCAACATGGTGCAGAACCTTGCCGCCTTCACGGCGATCGCGCTCGACAATGCGGCGGCGTATCGTCAGATCAACGAGCAGGAACACGACAATCGCCGTCTGTTCGAGGAGGCGCAGCGCGCCCGGGCGGCGGCCGAAGAGGCCGATGCCGCGAAGAGCGCGTTCCTGTCCACGGTCAGCCATGAACTCCGAACGCCGCTGACGTCGGTACTTGGCTTCGCGAAGATCATCAAGAAGCGGCTCGACGACCGCATCTTCCCGATCATCGCCACCGATGATCGGAAGATCCAACAGACAGTGCAGCAAATTCAGGACAACCTGCAGGTCGTGGTCAGCGAAGGTGAGCGCCTCACGAAGCTGATTGACGATGTGCTTGACCTGGCGAAGATCGAAGCCGGCAAGCTCGAATGGAACATGGGGCCGGTGACCATCCAGGAGATTGTCGACCACGCGACGGCCGCGACGGCGTCGTTGTTTGAGCCCAAGCGGTTGCGCCTGGTGAAGGACATCGACCCCACCCTGCCGGTCGTGACCGGCGATCGCGACCGCCTGATCCAGGTCGCGATCAACCTGATCTCGAATGCCGTGAAGTTCACCGACGCCGGCACCATCACCTGCCGCGCCACTCGACAGGGCCAGTCCGTCGTCGTCAGCGTCGTCGACACCGGCGTGGGGATTGCGCCCGCCGATCAGCCCAAGGTGTTCGAACGCTTCAAGCAGGTGGGCGACACGCTGACCGACAAGCCCAAAGGCACCGGCCTTGGCCTGCCGATCTGCCGGGAAATCGTCGAGCACCACGGTGGCCAGGTCTGGGTCGAAAGCGAGATCGGCAAGGGCAGTACGTTTTCATTTTCGCTGCCGGTCGGAGCGGATGCGCAACCGTCGCTGCCGCTCGATCTTGCCACCGTGGTCCGGCAGCTGCGCGACCAGGTGGTGGTCACGACGCCGCGCACCGCCGAGCGCCAACCGCGAATTCTCGTCGTGGACGACGACGCCAACATTCGCGAATTGTTGACGCAGGAGTTCAGCGACGCCGGGTACGAGGTCGTGACTGCGGCGAATGGGCGCGACGCCGTGGCCGAGGTTCGCCGCCGCCGTCCCGACCTGATCGTGCTCGACGTGATGATGCCCGAGATGAACGGCTTCGACGTGGCTGCGGTCCTGCGCAATGACCCGCAGACGCTCGACATCCCGATCATTATCCTGTCCATCGTCCAGGACCGGGAACGCGGATTCAGGCTGGGGGTCGACCGTTACCTCACGAAGCCGATCAACACCGACCTGCTGTTCCGGGAAGTTGGCGCGCTCCTCGACCAGCGCAAGACACACAAGCGCGTGTTGGTGGTCGACGATGACGCCTCCGCGGTGAAGACCCTGACTGAGGTGCTGAAGGCTCGCGGCTACAGCGTCACCGAGGCGCGCGGGCACGATCTGTTCGAGAAGGCCAAGATGCTCCAGCCGGACATCATCATGCTGAGCTCGAGCGATCCGAAGCCTGACATCGTCCAGACCCTACGTTTCGAAAAGGGCCTGGAGAACGTGCTGTTCTTTGTCTATCGCTAGGAGCGTGTGTGAGTAAGAAGATTTTGATCGTCGACGACGAAGTCCATCTTCGGACGCTGCTGCACCAGACCCTTGAAGAGCTCGAAGATGAGGGCGTCGAACTGCACACCGCGACCAACGGTGAGGAGGCGCTGGCTGTGATCCAGGCGACGGAGCCCAATTTGGTGTTCCTCGACGTCATGATGCCAAAGCTGAGCGGCTTTGATGTTTGCGAACGTGCCAAGAAGGTCCTCGGGCTGACATCGGTCTACATCGTGCTGCTGACGGCGAAAGGGCAGGAGTTCGACCGCCAGCGCGGCATCGAAGCCGGGGCCGACCTGTACATGACCAAGCCATTCGATCCCGACGCGCTGCTAATGAAGGCGCGCGACGTGCTCGGGATTTAGTCCAGCGGCGCCGATGGCCCGGATCACACTCAAGCAGATCCTCGCGGCACAGGGGGGGCTCCGCCCGGTCCTGGAATCGCTCGCCGGCGCGAC
Source organism: Vicinamibacterales bacterium (assembly GCA_035553795.1). Taxonomy (GTDB): domain Bacteria; phylum Acidobacteriota; class Vicinamibacteria; order Vicinamibacterales; family UBA2999; genus 12-FULL-67-14b. The sequence goes on along the minus strand of DATMJU010000017.1, from coordinate 7,116 downwards.
CGGGTGGCCGATCGCGGTCTCCGATGCGTCGGGAGGACCGCTGTTGGGGACCACCTCTGCCGGGAATCGTTTCAGCGTCGCGCATGACGGCAGGGAACTCGGCTGGGTCAGCGGCGAGGCCGGCGGCGCGGTGATTGCCGATCTGCTTTCGTTCCTCGCCGCCAAGGAAGCGGAGCGCAAGGCCCTCGGAGCCGAAGTGCTGCACCTCTACCGCGAGGTGAATCTCATTTACAGCTTCTCTGAGAAGCTCGCGGCGCTGCTCGACCTGGAAAAGGTTGCGTCTCTCACATTGCAGGAAGCCAGGCACCTGATCGTGGCGACTGATGGCGTGATCCTGCTGCTGGATGAATCGACCGGCGCGCTCAATACAATTGCGGCGTTCGGTGATGAATTGCCGCGCCTTGGCGGGTTCGAGCGCGGCCGTGGCATTGCCGGCGCGGTGGCGGCCAGCGGTGTCGGCGAGATCGTCAACGACGTCTCGGGTGACGTTCGGCGCGTCAATGTGGTGGTTGATGTGCAGTCGCTGGTGTGCGCGCCGTTGAAGGTGGGCGAGAAGGTGATTGGCGTGATTGTGCTCGCCAGCACGCTGCCAATGGCCTACGAAGCGCGCGAACTGAAACTGCTCAACACGCTCGCGCTGCAGACGGCGACGGCGATCGAGAATGCGCGCCTCTTCGAGCGCACCGTCGTGGCAGCGCGGGAGCGGGAGCGGTTGCTGGCGTTGAACAAGGCGGCGGAAGTGGCGCGCGCCGGTTACGAACGCGAACTGGAACTCGCCGCCGGCATCCAGGCGAACCTCTTTCCTGCGCAGCTACCGCATCTTCCGGGCTACGACCTGGCCGCTCGGAACCGGGCGGCGCGACGCTGCGGCGGCGATTACTATGACGCCATCGCCACGGGGCCTGAACGGGTGCTGCTATGTGTGGCGGACGTGTCCGGCAAAGGTATTCCCGCGGCGCTGTTGATGAGCCATATGCAGGCCACCCTGCGCGCGTTGCTAGGGCGGGCTGACACGCTGCCGGAATTGGCCAGCCAGGCGCACGCACTGCTGCACACGTCCACCAGTGCCAACAAATACGTGACCGCGGCGTTGCTCGAACTCCACCTGCAGTCCGGCCGGGCCACCTACGTCAGCGCCGGTCACATCGACAGCTTGCTGGTGAAACAGGATTCAGGCGTCGTGCCGCTGCGATCAACCGGTGCGCCGCTGGGCCTGCTGCCGCCGGGGCTTCCGTACGAGTCGACTGACGTCATCGTCGCCGAAAACGACACCATGATCCTGTACTCCGACGGCGTTCCCGACGCGCAGAATGCTTCGGGCGAGGAATTCGGCGAAGCCCGCCTGCTTGCCATCGTGCAGGAATGCCGCCATGAGCCCGCGTCTATCATGGCTGACACGATCTTTTCCGCTATCGACGCGTTCGCCGGAGCGGCGCCGCAGTTCGATGACATCACTTTGATGGTGTTGCGCCGACTCCACGCGTAACACCATCAGTCACTGACGACCTGGTTGCGGCCGTCGTGCTTGGCGCGATACAGGCGCCGATCCGCTTCCTTGATCAGCAAGTCCCATTCATCGACGGGGTCGTTGATCTCCTGCGACGTCGCGACGCCGATACTCATTGTCGTCCGCTCGGCGAGGCCGGGAAACGAAATGCTTTCGATGGCGGCGCGCATGCGTTCGGCCACTTCGCGCGCGCCAGGCGCGGTGGTCGCCGGCAGCACCGCGATGAATTCCTCGCCGCCCCAGCGGCCCAGTGCGTCCGTCTCTCGCAGAGCGGCCTTCAGCACTGCCGCCACCTTGACGAGCGCGGCATCGCCCGTCTCGTGACCATAGCGGTCGTTGATGTTCTTGAAGTGATCGAGGTCGCACAGCACCACCGACACCGGCACCGTGGTGCGTTTCGCGAGTTTGAGCTCGACGCGTCCGCGCTCCTGTATGGCCCGGCGATTCGCCAGCCCGGTCAGCGCGTCCGTGCGCGCATCGCGGTGCTGCTCGAGTTCGAGTGAGAATGCGCGCCGGTGAGATGATTCGAGGACGCGCCCGAGCAGCGTGCTGACTGCGATGGCAAGCAATACGAACACGCCGGTGCCGATCATGTCGAACTGCGTTGGAGCCACCGCGAAGACCACCGGCATCAGCAACGCGATCAGCAGTACGTTCGTCTTGAGCAGGTCGCGGCTGTCGATGGCGATGTACGGGCCGGTCAGGATGATGACTACAAGGCCGGCGACGCCGTAGACATAGCCTTCATCCAGCATCGATGCCGCGATCACCGACGAGATGACAGCCGTAATCAGCCGGAACTTCGCTAGCGTCGGCAGCCACGCGCCCTTGCCCGGCATTTTCTGAAACAGTCCGGTGGCAATGACTGTCATCGCACCGGCGACCCGCACGAGAAACGCCGATCGCCAATTGGCCGCATCCACGAACGCGTCCCATACTCCGAACGCCAGCAGGATGATGGCGATCGACCAGAACGTGTTCATGTTGACGTGGATCAACGAGTTGACGCGGCTCTCGCGGAAGTGAGCTTCGACCTCCGGGTCGTAGCCTCCCGGCAGCCGCGGATCGCTCATCTCTCCGCTCCCAGCATGCGCGCGAGCGTGTCGTCCTCGCCCGGAAGCACGGTCCGGAGATCCAGCACCACGCGATCGTGCTCGATACGCGCGATCACCGGCGGATCGAGCGTCCGCAACCATCGCTCTGTCTGTTCAGCCGTCTCGTCATCACGGGTGAGAGCCAGCAGGATGGTCGGCAACTCGAGGCCTGGTGCGCTGCCGCCTCCGACCGCGGATGCGCCACTGAGGAGCGCGACCTGCCACCCTCGATCGGCGAGCGTGGCCGCCAGCTTCTGCGCGCGCGACTCGATCTCTTCCGCGCTGGCGTGTAGCATGCGCTGCACCGGAATCGTAGTGGTCGCCCGCCCGGCCGCGTATTCGGCGAGCGTGGCTTCGAGCAGCGCGAAGGTGACCTTGTCGGCGCGGACGGCGCGCATCAGCGGATGCGTGCGCAGCCGGTCGACGAGTGCCTTGCGCCCGACGATGATCCCGGCTTGTGGACCGCCGAGCAGCTTGTCGCCGCTGAAGCAAACCAGGTCGACGCCGGCCTCAATTGACGCCTGGACGGAGGGTTCACCTTCCAGGTCGTCGAGCAGACACCCGCTGCCGATGTCCTCAACCACCGGCACGTGCATCGCCCGTCCAGCGCCGACCAGCTCGGTGAGCGTCGGCCGCTCGGTGAATCCCTCGATGCGGAAGTTCGACGGATGCACGCGCATGAACATCGCCGTCGACGACGATACGCCCGCGATGTAGTCCGTCAGGCGAGTTCGATTGGTGGTGCCGACCTCGCGAAGCTGCGCGCCGGACTGACGCATGACGTCGGGCACGCGGAATCCGCCGCCGATCTCCACCAGTTCACCGCGCGAGATCAGCACGTCCCGCCCTGAGGCGATGCCGGTCAGGATCAACAGCACTGCCGCGGCGTTGTTGTTCACGACGATGGCCGCCTCCGCGCCGGTGAGGGAGGTCAGCAGCGATTCGGCGTGGACGGTTCGCGATCCGCGCGTGCCGCGATCGAGGTCGTATTCGAGGTTGCTGTAGCCCCTGGCGATCGTCGTGACTCGGGCAATCGCCGCGTCGGCGAGCGGCGCCCGCCCAAGATTGGTGTGGATGACGACGCCGGTTGCGTTGATGACGGGCCGGAGCGACCCGCGGTGCTGGGCGGCGAGCGTGCCCGCGGCAAACATCTCGATCGCGCCGGCGGGATCCGCCGGCGCGGCGGCCGAGGCCACTTGTGCGCGCACCTGATCGGCGCCGGCGCGCAGCGCATTCACGGTCGCTTCCGCTCCGTATTGCGCCTCGAGCGCCCGCACGGCCTCGCGCTGCCGCAATATCTCAATACTGGGAATGACCCTGAAATCCGGCACCGCGTGAATTCTAACCTTGGTAACCCTTGTAACCCTTGTAACCCTGTAACCTTTGTAACCCGCGAAGCCTTGGAGTACGATTCTTCCCCATGTCGACGAAGCGGACCCATCGCCCGATCGAGCGGTACTGGCCGTATGTCGAGAAGCCAGAAGAGCCGACGGCAGAGGAACTCGCTGCGCTCGACCCGGATTTGCACGCCACCCTGTTCGGCCCGCGCGATCTGCCGTTTTCGATCACGCTGGTCTTCCCGCACTTCGGCGGGGAGAACTTCCCGCGCGCCATTGAACGCGCCAAGGCCTCGCGAGAGTACCTGGAGACCGGGGACGGCGACACGCTCAGGTATCGCGCCCGCTTCTTTTCCACGGACGTCCTGCCGCTGCGCGACCTCTTTGAGCTGGTGGGCCCGGTGCCCGGGACCGAGGTGTTGATCGACGATCGGCCGGTCCCGTACACGCGCGAGCTGTGGCTGCCGCTGTTGTGGATGACGCTGCTGCAGTAATCGCGCATGGCGCCTCCGAAATCCGACTGGGAAAAACAAATGGCGCAGCTCGACGGCGAAATCCGCCGCCTCGAGGCTGAGTTCAACATGTTTTTCGCCGGCCGCCTGCCGCGTCCCCCATGGGAAACCAGGACGCGCGTCGCCGCGCTGATCAAGAAGCACGACAACTCATTCATCCGTAATACCGCTGATCGCTTTCGCTTTGAATCGCTCCAGAGCCGGTACCAGAAGTTCATCGAGCTGTGCGATCGTCAGCTGACCAATCGTGAGCTTGGCCGCCCGATGTTCGGCGCCAAGCGGCCTGAGACGCCGGCTGCGGTAGCCAAAGCCCCTGGCGCGCCCCAGGCACCTGACGCGGCTAAGGCACCTCAGGCACCCAAGGCACCCGGAGAAACAGTCGTGTCTTTTGGACGCGACGCGACCGAGGATCGCGTGAAGCAGCTTTACGAACAGCTCGCCGAGGCGAAGAAGCAGGTTGGTGAAGCGCCGGTTGCGTACGATCGCGTCGCGGCGCTGGTGAAGGCGCAGGTTTCGAAGTTCTCGGACGAAGGCGCGAACGTCGCCTTCAAGATTGCGTTGAAGGACGGGAAGGTGTCGCTGACGGTAAAGGCGGAAAAAGGCGGGGGCGAGGGTGGAAGCTAACCGGAGCCAGGAGGGAGCCTGGCTCCGGGTCGATCAAGTGATTGGTTAGGCGGCGCGGGTCACGTTGCCGGCCTGCGGACCCTTGGGTCCGTCGACGATTTCAAACTCAACCGGCTGGCCCTCTTCAAGAGAGCGGAAACCGGCGCCCTGAATCGCCGAGTAGTGCACGAACACATCGCTGCCGCCTTCGCGCTCGATGAAACCGTAGCCCTTGGCGTTGTTGAACCACTTGACCTTGCCTGTAATACGCATCGTTCTCTTCCTGTCTTACTGGTAGCTTTTGGGGCCACCGTGCTGATTCACCCCGGACTCATCCGTATGAGGTCAGGGCAACAAAAAAAGGCCGCAACTTGCGGCCTTCTGGTCCGCATAAATGGACTGCGGGGATGATACTGGGCCGTTACATTTGGTGTCAATTCAGAAAACTCGATCCATAGAGTTGGGTTTTCGTGTTTGTTTCGTCTAGGTGAGGGTATTTGTTCATGCGGCGCGCGATTTTGAGTGTTTCAGACAAGACCGGTCTGGTGGCGTTTGGTAAATCTTTGTCAGACAGGGGTTTTGAGCTGGTCTCGACCGGCGGAACTGCCAAGGCGTTGGCCGATGCGGGCCTCCCCGTCGTCAACGTCAGCGACGTCACCGGCTTCCCGGAGATGATGGATGGCCGCGTCAAGACGCTGCATCCGAAGATCCATGGCGGCATCCTCGCGCGGCGCGATCATCCGGACGATCTGTCGCTGGCGGCCGAGCACGGAATTGGCCTCGTCGACCTCGTGGTCGTCAATCTCTATCCCTTTGTGGAGACGGCCGCAAAGCCCGGCATCAAGTTTGAGGACCTGATCGAGCAGATCGACATCGGCGGTCCGAGCCTCGTCCGCGCCGCGTCCAAGAACTTCAAGGATGTGCTGATCGTCGTGTCGCCGAAGGACTACGACGCGGTGATTGGCGAACTCGACAAGCCCGGCGGCCCGTCGCCGGCCTTCCGCTTCGATCTCGCGCGCCGGGCCTTCGAGCACACCGGCGCCTACGACACCGCGATCGCGTCCACGTTGGCCGATGTGAAGGTGGATGGTGGGGCATTCTCCGCACCGTCGCACCCTCGCACTTCCGCACCGGCGCACCTCGCCTTGAGCGGAGCCAAGCTGAGGGATCTTCGCTACGGTGAGAATCCTCACCAGCCGGCCGCCTGGTATTCCCTTGAACAGGCCGGCCTCGGCGCTCCCGCGGTGTTGCAGGGCAAGGAGCTCTCGTTCACCAATCTCCTCGACCTCGACGCCGCGGCTCGCATCGTCCTCGAGTTCACGGAGCCGGCGGCGTCGGTAATCAAGCACACCAATCCGTGCGGTGTGGCGACCGGCGCGACCATCGCGGAGGCCTTTGTTCGCGCGCGCGAAGCCGATGCGCTGGCCGCGTTCGGCGGCATCATCGGTCTCAACCGCGCGCTTGATGAAGACACCGCGAAAGCGATCGTGTCGACGTTCATTGAGTGCGTGATCGCGCCTGAGGTAGATGAGGCTGCCCGTGCCATTCTCGCTGCCAAGCAGAACCTGCGAGTGGTGGCGGCAGATTTCCGCAAGCTGGCCGATACGCGCGAGTACCGCTCGATTCTCGGCGGCATGCTGGTGCAGGAACGCGATCGTGTCACCGAGGCGCATGCGTCCTGGCCTGCTGACGGGATCAAGGTCGTCACCAAGCGTCAACCGACGGCCGAAGAGTGGCAGGCAATGCGCTTCGCATGGCGAGTGATGGCGCACGTCAAGTCGAACACCGTGATCTTCACCGACGCGGTGCGCACGCTGGCGATTGGCGCCGGCCAGATGAGCCGCGTTGATGCGGTGAAGGTGGCCGTCAACAAGGCTGGCGGATGGACGGGCGGTGAGGCGCCGTCGTTGAAGGGATCTGTTGCCGCATCCGATGCGTTCTTCCCGTTTCGCGATGGTCTGGATGCCGTTGCCGCGGCTGGAGCCACGGCGGTCGTTCAACCGGGCGGATCGGTCAAGGATGCGGAAGTCATTGCGGCCGCCGACGAGCACGGCCTCGCGATG
>DATMJU010000016.1:0-3417 GCA_035553795.1 Vicinamibacterales bacterium | reverse complement strand
CTTCGGGTTGATCCACATCGCGTGATGATCCGAATGCAGCGCGCCGTTCTCAATCCACGTCTTGCCGCCGTCATCGGAAATGTGAATCTGCACGCCCAGCACGTAGATGCGCAGGTCGTTGTTCGGATCGATGCGAATCTGGCTGAAGTACATCGGGCGCGGGTTGGTGTCCGACATCTTGCGCCACGACTTGCCGGCGTCATCCGAACGGTAGGTGCCGCTTTCCTTCTCGTGCTCGATGCGGGCGTAGACGATGTTCGGATTGGCGCGGTAGACGTCCATGCCGATGCGGCCGAGCGGGCCGGCCGGAACGCCCTGCGTCAGCTTGGTCCACGTGCGGCCGGCGTCGCTCGACTTCCACATCGCGCTGCCGGGGCCGCCGCCGTTGAAGCCCCAGGTGGCGCGGCGGCGCTGGTAGGTCGCGGCGTAGAGCACCTTGTTGTCCGACGGATCCATCACCAGCTCGGTCGCGCCGGTGTTCTCATCCACCGGCAGCGTGGTCTTGGCCCAGGTCAGGCCGCCATCGGTGGTCTTGAACAGCCCGCGATCGCCGCCGGGGCCCCACAGGCTGCCGAGCGCCGCGACGTACACCACGTCGTGATCGATCGGATCGACGATGATGCGCGCGATGTGCTTCGAATTGACGAGGCCCATCTGCTTCCACGAACGCCCGCCGTCGATCGACTTGTAGACGCCGTTGCCCCACGAGCCGCTCTGGCGGTTGTTGTTCTCACCCGTGCCGACCCACACCGTCTCGGCGTTGTTCGGATTGATGGCGATGTCCCCGATCGACACGACGTCATCGAGATCGTCGAACAGCACCGTCCACGTGGTGCCATGGTTGACGGTCTTCCACAACCCGCCGGTGGCGGTGCCGACATAGAACACCGCGGGGTTGGACTCGAGCACCGCGATGTCATCGATGCGCCCGCCCATGGTGGCGGGACCGATGTTGCGGAACTTCAATCCGGGAAACGGTTCAGCCGGTGCAGCGGCGGCCGGGGCCGCGGCGGGCCGCTGGGGCGCCTGCGCGCTCGTCAGGGCCGACAGGGCGAGTGCCGTACACAGCACCAGGGAGTAAAAACGCAACTTCATTCAGATCCTCCGGGAGACAAAACTGGGCGGGACTGTACCAGACTACGGATGCGATTAGTAGCCTCGCGGCGCGAGGTTACTTGGCGCCGGGCGTGATGTGGGATCGGACGATTTTCTCGATTTGATCCATCGCTTTAACGATGGCGGCGCTGACCTGTTCCTTCTCTTCGGGTGTCAGCGCCGACAGCAGGCTGTGCGCGGCGGTGGTGCGGCTCCGGATCCCGATCGTCATGTGGTACGTCCGGGAATCATCGAGGAACCGCTCGCGGGAAATTTCCATGACAAAAGGATACTGCGCCCCCTACTGCGGAGCAAAAGCCAGCAGCACGTTGCCCGGCGCGCCGAATCCGAGGTAGGCGTAGCCGGAGTTCATGAACACCATCCCGCCGGCGATCACCGGGCCGGGACCGTTGAATGAGCCGCCCTTCGCGGGCACGCCGTTGACGGTGGTGTACGGCTGGTCGGAGTTGTAGGTCCAGATCACGCGGCCGTCCTTCGTGTCGTAGGCGCGCATTATCCCAGTGGTCGTCCCAGAAAACACCACGCCGGGCATCAACGAGATCGCGGCGGACTGCGCCTGCACGCAGTTCTTCGGATCCTTGCAGTCGGCGCGCGGCGGGCGCGCCTCCCAGAGCGGCGTGCCGTTGTCGAGGCGCAATGCGTGCAGGCCGCCGGCCAGCTCCTGCCCGAGCAGCATGTCCGACACCGGGAAGTAACCCACCGCCGCATCCGCGGCCGAGCCCCACTCCAGGCCGCCAAGCGCGCTGCCCTTGCCGACGCGCCGTTGCCAAACGAGCTTGCCCTTCGCGTCGGGATCGAGCGCCCACACCACGCCGGACTTCTGGCCAATGACGATCAGGCTCTTGCCGCCGGGCAGATCGCGAAGAATCGCGGAGTTGCCGAAGTCGAAGTCGGGACCTTCTTCCTCGGGGCAATTCTCCCGCGCCGGCGTGCAGCCGACCACGTACACGTCGCCGGGCGTCACCTGGCTGGTCCACGCGATCTTGCCGCTTTGCAGATCGAGCGCGATCACCGCGTCGCTGTTCGGTCCGCCCTTGCCTGAATACTCGTTGCCGGTCGCGACATACAGCACGCGGCGTTTCAGATCGATCGTCGGCGCGGACCAGATGGCCACGCCCGACGGCTCGTAGAGCTGCACGCCAAGCTTGTTCTTCCGCGTCGGCTTCGGCTCGTCGACCATGTAGGTCTGCCACAGCAGCTTGCCGCTGGCCGCGTCGTACGACGCGACGCTGCCGCGGAAGGTGCAGCACTCATAGCGGTCGTTGGAGCCCGATCCTTCCTCGAAGGACGAGACCGGCACGTAGAGACGGCCGTTGGCGAGAGTCGGCGCGCCGGTGATGCGCGCGAACGGATGCGAGTCGGCACGGGCGGTCCAGATCAATGCGCCCGTCTCGGCATCGATGGCGAAGACGTTGGCTTTCAGGTCACCGAAATACGCCGCGAAACGCGAGCCTGAAGCCGTCTTGATCGGCGCGATGGTGATCGCGGTGCGCACGCCGGACTTCGCCTCGAACGACCAATAGACGCAGCCGGTGGCCGCATCGAGCGAGTAGACGTAGCCGTTGTCCGAGCCGACGAACAGGCGGCCGCCGGCGACAGCCGGCTGGCCGAACGCTGACGAACCGTTGGGAAACCCGAACGCCCACTTGAGCGCCAGCTTGGGGACTTGATCGGCGGTGAGTCCGGCATTGGCGGCGGTCTGCGCGCGCGAGTTCGCCAGGTCATTGCCCCAGCCGATCCACGACGGGCCGGCCATCAGGTTGCCGGCGGGCTTGGCGGTGCACTGGTTCTTCATCGCCGACGCGGCGCCTGATGCGGAGCTGCCGATTGGCCGCCCGGTCAGGAACTCCGCGACGGCCTTCTTGGTGTTGTCACTGAGGCCTTTGGCGTTGGCCTGCATCGATCCGGTGGTCAGCGCGTCGAGGACACGCTCAGGGGTGAGGGCCGCGAGCATCGCGCGGCTCGGCGCGCGCACCGCATCGTCGGTGACCGGCGCCATCGCGCTGCCGTGGCACTGCGCGCACCGCGATTCGAACACCTGCATGGTCTGCAGGAGTCCTTGCGCGGACGCGAGTGCCGGCAGCGCCAGTACGAGGCCGGCCAAGAGCCAGGAGGTCACGCCAATCCGGTTCGCATGGTTCGCCATGCGGGGGATTATTGTCCAAGTCGCGCGCGGCGCGACGCACCGGCCCCGGCGGCTAGAAGCTCCCGAACGTGCCCGTTTTGCCCATGGGAACGTCGTCTTCCATCGGCAGCGGATTGCTCGCCTTCGGCTTGGGCAGCAAGAGCACGCGCGCGCCG
>DATMJU010000015.1:0-24694 GCA_035553795.1 Vicinamibacterales bacterium | reverse complement strand
GCCGCAGGCCGGCGCCTTTGCGATGGTCGCGCGGCTGGCGCGGTTGATGCGGGTGACCCGGTTGGTGTCGGCCTTTCCGGAACTGCGCCTCATCATCGGCACGATGGTGCGATCGATTCCGTCGATGGGCCACGTCATCGTGCTGCTGAGCATGATGCTGTACGTCTACGCCGTCATCGGGTTTCACTTGTTCGGCGGGACCGATCCCGCGCACTGGGGCACACTCGGGACGGCGCTGCTGACCCTGTTCCAGATGTTGACGCTCGAAGGGTGGGTCGAGATCCAGGCGGCGGTGCTCGATCAGTACCCGTTGGCGTGGCTTTATTTCAGCAGCTTCGTGCTGGTCGCCGTCTTCGTGGTCGTCAACCTGTTCATCGCGGTCGTCATCAACAACCTCGAATCCGTGAAGCACGAACAGCAGGTCGACGCCGATCGGGCGAGCGTGCATCACGACGTGCTGTCGACGATTGAATCCTTGCGCGAGCGGCTGGCGCAGCTGGAAGAGCAACTGCGGGCCACCCGGCCCCCAGTCCGGTGACGCGTGCGCAACCGAATCGCGATCTCCGCATCCGTCCTTGCATTGATGGCCGCCACGCCAATCACCGGCGTCGCTCAGGAGCCGGCGCGCGCGTGCGTGGTGATCGTCGAGAACGGGACGACCGAGCGATGGGCGGGCAGTGAGGCGGATTGCGCGACGCGCTTGTCACCGGCATCGACCTACAAGATTCCCCATGCGCTGATCGGTCTCGAGACGCAGACCGTGACGGCGACCACGATCGAGAAGTGGGACGGCACGAAATACCCGGACCAGGCGAAGTGGAACACCGACCACACGGTGCTGTCGGCGATGCGCCCGTCCGTCTTGTGGTTCTTCCAGCGGATGGCGCCGCGCATTGGCGCCGCGCGCGCGCGGCAATGGCTGGATCGCTTCGAGTACGGCAACCGCGACACCAGCGGACCCATCACGCTTTATTGGGTCAACGGCACGCTGCGGATTTCCCCGGACGAACAGCTCGCGTTCCTGAAGAAGTTCTATGACGGCGCGTTGCCGGTTTCGAAGGTGCACCTCGATCAGGTGAAGGGCGCGATGTATCAGGCGCCAGGCCAGGTCGAGAATGCGCGCGGCGTGCACCCGCTCGACGCGCAGTGGGGGCCTGCCATCCGGCTCAACTCAAAGACCGGCGCATCCACGATCGCGTCCGGCGAGAGCGTCAGCTGGCTGGTTGGCGAACTGACGGTTGCCCGGCGCCGGATCGTGTTTGCGAGCGCGCTCTGGCGCGACACGGGCGGTGTGGACAGCCTCGACGCAACGAGGTTGTCGATCAAGACATTCGTCGACCGCGGCGTCCTTTCGGCTCGCGCGCGCTAAGCCGGGCGTGCTTCGGCCGGCCACGGCCGAAAATGGCTCAAAAATCACGGTTTAGCCGGGCTTGCGTGCTTGATTTCATTGACGCGTCCGCGTACTCTCCGTGATCATGAGGCATCCGCGTACGTTCGTTGCGGTGCTGGCCCTGGGTCTCCTAGGGGTAGCAACGCTAGTTCCATCCGCCCAGTCGTCCCGTGGTCCCCAGATGGGCACCGCCAACGGCGAGTGGCGCACTCTCGGTGGTGATTACGGTCACACCCGTTACTCACCGCTCGATCAAATTACTCCTGCCAACTTCGAGACACTGAAGGAAGCCTGGACGTTCCGTCCATTGGAAGTCGTTGGCCCGATGACGGCCCGCGCGACACCGAGCTACGTTGGCGGCAAGTTGCTGAGCGTGGCCGGCCCTCGCCGCCACGTCGTGTCGATCGATCCGACCAACGGCAAGTTGCTGTGGAGCTGGGTCGAGCCGGAGACGTTCCGCTCGAAGTACTCGATGCGCGCGTCGTACGGCAAGGGCGTGGCCTACGGCGAGATTAACGGCAAGGGCGTCGTCTACATCGCGACTCCCGGCTTCTTCCTGGTCGCGCTCGACGCGGAAACCGGCCAGCCGCTCCCGAACTGGGGCAAGCCGGTCGGCCTCGACTCGTTCCCGAAGAGTGGCGTCGTCGACATGGCGGCCGATCTGATCGCGGATTGGGATCCGTGGCTGCGCAAGAGCAAGACGCAGAAGTACAACCCGAACGAGGGCGTGCCGCTCGATCTCGGCTACATCACCTCGTCATCGCCGCCCATCGTCGTCAACGACGTCGTGATCGTCGGCAACTCGGCGGAGCAGGGCTACCACCAGACCCGCAACGAGAACGTGCCCGGCGACATCCTGGCCTATGACGCGAAGTCCGGCAAGTTCCTCTGGAAGTTCCACGTCATCCCGCGGCCGGGTGAGTTCGGCCACAACACGTGGGAGAACGACGCGTGGCGCACGACCGGCGACGTGTCGTCGTGGGCGCCGCTGTCAGCGGATCCGGAACGCGGCATCGTCTACATCCCGACGAACAGCGCGACGGTCGACTTCTACGGCGGCTTCCGCCCGGGCGACAACCTCTACGGCGCGAGCTTGATTGCGCTGGACGTCAAGACCGGCAAACGCGTGTGGCACTACCAGATGGTGCATCACGACATCTGGAACTACGACACGCCGACCGCGCCGATCGCGATGGACGTGACCATCGACGGCAAGCGCGTGCCCGCGGTGTTCCAGGCGACCAAGCAGGCGATCCTCTACGCATTCAATCGCGTGACGGGCCAGCCGCTGTGGGGCTTCAAGGAGATGCCGGTGCCGGCGTCGAAGGTGCCTGGCGAAAAGCTGTCGCCGACGCAGCCGTTCCCGGTGAAGCCGAAGCCGTATGAATTGATCGGCCGCTCGGAAGCGGACGTGATCGACTACACGCCGGAGATCAAGAAGCTGGCGCTCGAGCAGGTCACCTTGCAGGGCCTGCTGGCGCCGCCGTTCAACCCGCCGGTGCACCGCGGCAACAAGGAAGGCATTGCGACCGCGCGTTTCTATCCTGGTGAAACGGGCGGCACGAACATCACGCATCCGCCCGCGGCGGATCCGGAGACGGGCATCATCTACATTCCGTCACACGCCGGCGGCGGCTCGCGCGCGCTGGTGCCGGGCAAGGAACTCGATTGCTTCGGTCAGACGGGTTCGACGGTCACCGACTGGGTGCCGACGAGCGGTGGCTGCACGTCGACCTCGGTGGATGCCGCGATCGACATGTATCCGGAGGCTGCGGCCAAGGCTGGTGCGAAGAAGGGCACCGGCGTGGCGAGCGGTGGTGAAGGCGGCGGCGCCGGTGGCGCAGGCCGCGGCGGCGCGGGCGCGCCGGGCGCGGCGAACAACCCGCTCGCGGGCCTGCCGCTGTTCAAGGGCTACCTGGGACGCATCAGCGCGATCAACCTGAACACCGGTGATTACGTGTGGGTGAAGCCCAACGGCGACGCGCCGCAGGCGCAGCAGGATGCGATTCGCAATCATCCGCTGCTCAAGGGCGTGGCCGGCGTCGAGCCGAACGTTGGCCGCCAGGGCGTGGGCGCGCTCGTCGTCACCAAGACGATGCTGCTCGCTCCCGGCCAGACGGCAGACAACGCGCCCAAGCTGTTCGCGATCGACAAGAAGACCGGCGAGCGCCGCGGCGCCATTGCCACCGCGGGCATGCAGCGCTACGGCATGATGACCTACCAGCACGCTGGCAAGCAGTACATCGTCGTGCAGACCGGCAACGGCCTGCAGGCGTTCGCGCTACCGTAACAAGCAAGGTTACGGGTTACCGGTTCCTGGTAACAGGTTGGGAAACGGCTCGCGGGTTCACACCCGCGGGCCGTTTTTGTTTTCGGCCTAGGTGGACTTCAGCGCGTCGGTTGGTTGCATCCGTAGCGCGCGGCGCGCGGGACCGATGCAGGCGACGGCTGCCATAATCGCCACGATCAGCGTCGAGACCACACCGGTCCACAGCGCAACCTGGCTGCCGTTGGTCGCCGAAACTTCAGGGCCGATCGTCCAGACGAGGAATGCCGCGGGTACACTCCCGGCGACAAGGCCCACAGTCACTTGCGCCAGCGCTCGCGAGAACGTGTTCCACACCACGCGGCCAGGCCGCGCACCAAGTGCGACGCGAATGCCGATCTCCGCGGTGCGCCGCGAGACGGTGAACGACATCAACGCATAGACCCCCGCGGTGGCCAGGATGATCGCCACCACGCAGATGCCGGCCATCAGCCGCGCGAAGAAATCCAGCGCCACACGATCCGAGTCGCTAAGGCGATCGAGTGTCAGCACCTTGTCGAGCCGCAACATCGGATCCACTTCCGCTGCCACCAGGCGCAAACGCGCGGTGGCGGACTCAACGTTCGCTCGCGCGTGGACGGCGAGGAAGAACGGAACTGCCGCGTCTGGTGACACGGGTTCATACAACACCGCCTCTCCGGGCTGCTTGTTGGTGTCGTCCGTGAGGTCGGCGACGACACCGACGATCTCGACCCAGGGGCCTGCGGCGGTTTGCTCACCGGCAGCGCGGCGCACGAGTCGTCCAACCGCATCCTGTCCGTTGAATGCCCGGCGCGCGAACGTACGGTCGACAATGGCCACGTGCCTGCCAGGCGAAAGGTCGCCCTCGCTGAAATTGCGGCCGGCGACGATCGGGGCCTTGAAAGCCTCGAAGTAGTTGAGGCCGACGCCGACCGTCCGTACGTCAAACACCTGGTCGCTCGGCGGCGGAGGCACTCCGTCGACGTTCATCAGCTCGAATTCGGGATTCGTTCCGGGCAATCGCGTTCCGTAGGTGACGCTCTTAATCAACGGCTCCGTTGCGAGGCGCCGCGACAGTTCCTGGTAGCTGGAACGAAGCTGGCGGCGGTACTCTGCGCGCTCCTGGTCGTCCGTCGCAGCGGCGTCACGGACGGCGTCGCGATCGAGCGTCAGCCGCGCCGTCACGTATTCGCCGGCCGGGACGTTGAGCGGCCGCTTTCCGCCCCCCGTCACGTAAGCGCTCCAGCCGATCATCCCGACAATGGCGAAGAAGATCACCGTGACGGCGACTTGCGTCACGATCACGACGGTCCAGACGCCGCCGAACTTCAACGCTCCGGACGTGGCACCGGTCGCCTGCTTGAGGCGATCCTGGATCCGCACGCCGGTTGCCTTCAGCGCCGGCACCACGCCGACAATCAGCGCGGCGAGTACTGCCAGCAGCCCGGCATACGCGATCGTCTGCCAGGCGAGATCGTCACGCCACCAGAACCAAATGGGCTCGTCCATGCCCGACGTCACCACGTTGCGTACCCACGTCAGCGTCGCCGACGCGAACGTCAGGCCGATGACCGCCGCCGTGGAAGAGAGCACGAGTGCTTCGACGAAGAGCTGTCCGGTGATGCGGCACCGGCTGGCGCCGAGCGCGGTCCGCACGCTGATCTCGGTCTCACGCATCGCCGTGCGAGCAAAGACCAGCGTCGCCACATTGGCACCGCACAGCGCGAGCAACCCGATGAAGAACAGGTTGAATGCGTACAGCCCGATGGTCTGCAGGCTCGAATCGTCCACGCCGGCCCACAACGACTCGACGTAGGGTTTCACGGTCGTGTAGAGGTGCGCGTGTGTCTGCGGCGAGTCGGCAGCCGCACGCAGCGCCAGGGCATCCAGTTCTGCCTGTGCCGACTGCAGGGTGACTCCCCGGGCGAGTTTGCCGAGTACGCCGGTCGGCGGACCGGAGCGCCGCGGGTAGTAGGCATCGTTGAAGCCGAGAGGAATCCAGAGACTGTGATGGACGGGGAGGCCGAAGCCTTCGGGCATCACACCGACGATGGTGTAGCTGTTCGCACCGATCCGGATTGCGCGTCCGAGCACCGCCGCATCCGACGCGAAGCGGGTGGTCCAGATGTCGTGGCCGATGACCGCAACCGGCGCAGCGCCCGGACGCTCGTCGGCCGGCTGCAGCACGCGTCCGAGCAACGGCGGGACCTGCGCAATGGTGAACGCCGAAGCGGTGATCTGCGCGCCTCGCACCGGCTCGGCTCGTCCATCGTCGGTGATCAGGTTGCGATCGAGCTCGCGATAGGCGGCCAGTGCCTCGATGGAGCGCATCGAGTCGCGCCACGCGACGTAGTCGGCGGACACGCGCTTCTCGAGCTCCCTCGTCTCCCGATCGCGCAGCTGGATACCGACGATGCGGCCGGCATCGGCGAAGGGCAGCGTCCCGTGCATCAGGGTCGAGCTGAACTCGAGGTAGGCCGCTCCGGCGCCGATTGCCAGCGACAGGGCGAACAACGCAACGGCGGTGAGGCCCGGGTACTTGGCCAGCATGCGGCCGCCAAGCTTGAAGTCGGTCGAAAGGCCGCGCACCCAGGTCAAGCCCAACACATCACGGCCGGCGCCTCGATACTTCTCGACGCCGCCGAAGGCCACGGCCGCCTGGCGGGCCGCTTCGTGTGCGCTTAGGCCGCGGCGCATCAGCCGGGTGGTTTCCATCTCGATGTGGAACCGCATCTCGTCCTGCATGTCCGCATCGAGCTGGGACGGGCGCCGCAGCCCGCGCCAGAAAGCGCGGAGCCGGGCCAGAACACTTCGCATGGTGAGTTCCTAGATTTCTTGAGAGGTCGCGCGCAATGCGGTCGCCATGGCGTCGGCAAACCGGTTCCAACTTGCGGATTCGTCGCGCAACCGCTGACGGCCGAGAGCGGTCAGCTTGTAGTACTTGGCGCGCCGATTGTTGTCAGACACGCCCCATTCACTTTCGATCAAGCCCTGCTTTTCCACGCGATAGAGGGCTGGGTAGAGCGCTCCCTGCTGGATGTGCAGGGCGCCGCCGGTGATCTGCTCGATGCGCAGCAACACGCCGTAGCCGTGCAGCTGACCGAGTGAGACGGACTTGAGGATGAGCAGGTCGAGCGTGCCCGGCAGCAGTTCGGCGGTATTTCCCACAGCGTCTCCTAGTAAGCGGACTTGATTTGGTCTCACTCCTAATACGTATAGGAGAGCATACCGGTTCTCTCCTAAGCAGGCAAGGGGAGCAGCCCTGCCGTGGCTCTGCCATTTACATGAGGCCCAAAGAGCCTCAACTGCTGCGATGGATGGGCACGCTGCTTGCACCTACACGCACCGGATGGTCATTCATCGCCCCACATGCGGTGATGGCGCAACCATAGGAGGCATAATGCAAGTCCGTAAGTTTGTTCTGATTGGCGCGCTCGCGCTCTTTCTCGCACCCGCGTCGGCCCAGGCGCAAAACTGGTTCGTCTCGCCCTTCATCGGCGGCAACTTCGGCGGTAACGCCGACTTCGGCGATTTCCCGGATGAAGATGACGAAGTCGAGAAGCGTCTCGATTTCGGCGCGACCATCGGCTGGAATCCGAATGTCATCGGCTTCGAAGTCGATCTGGCGTGGTCCCCGAACTTCTTCGAGGATACCGCCGGCGATCGCAACTTTGAATTCGGCGACAACAACGTCACGACCATCATGGGCAACCTGTTGCTCAGTGCCAAACCCGGCGGCGGCATCCGTCCGTATGCGTCCGGCGGCCTCGGCCTGATCCGCGCCAACGTCGCCAGCGCGACCGGTCTGTTCAACGACCTGTCGACGAACGACCTCGGCGTCAACATCGGTGGCGGCCTCAATGCCAACTTCAGCGACAACGTTGGCATCCGCGGCGATCTTCGCTACTTCCGCGCGCTGCAGAACGCCGAAGAAGACAACGACTTCGACGATCTGTCGCTCGGCAGCTTCGACTTCTGGCGCGGCACGGTGGGACTGACGTTCCGCTGGTAGCGTAGAGCTCGACCGTAGATTGAAGTGCGGAAGATTCTTCCGCACTTCAATCAATTCGTGTCAGATCGTCCTTGATCCTTCCTCTCCACTAAGTTACAAAACACACCTTCACAACATCGCGTGCACCACCAGGGTTTCGCGGAGGTACAGGTGTGATCCGTACGTTCGTCGTGTCACTGTTGCTCGCACTGCTGTACTCAGCAGGCGCGAGCGCGCAGCATTTCGGCCGCAACAAGGTCGAGTATGTGGACTTTGATTTCCGCATCCTCGCCACCGAACACTTCGACGTCTACTACTACGCGCGCGAAGAACGCGCCGCCCGCATTGCGGCGCAACTTGCCGAACGTTGGTATGCGCGATTCTCCACTCTCCTGAATCACCAGTTCGTCACCCGGCAGCCGCTGGTGCTGTATGGCAGCCAGGCCGAGTTTGCCCAGACCAACGTGATCTCAGGTTTGCTGCCGGATTCTGTTGGCGGCGTCACCGATGCCGCCAGGCGCCGTATCACGATGCCGTTTGCGCCGACGATGGCGGAGACCAATCGCGTGCTGGGCCACGAGATCGTGCATGCGTTCCAGTTCGACATCGCCAGGCGAATCGGCGGTGATACCGGGCAGCCCCTGTGGTTCATCGAGGGCATGGCGGAATATCTCTCACGCGGATCGCTCGATGAAGATTCATCGCTCTGGCTGCGCGACGCGGTGCTCAACGATCACCTGCCGAAGACGCAGTCCGAAGCCGCGCGAGAGTTGTCTCCCTATCTGTACGGGCATGCGTTCTGGTCGTATCTGGGCGGCCGCTTCGGCGATCAGATCGTCGAGAAGGCGTTGAAGCCCGGTCGCAAGCAGCGGCGCCTGGCGGATCGGATGCGTTTCGCGACCGGCGGCGAGCTCGATGCGTTGTTCGGCGAGTGGCGCCTTCATGCGGGACGCACCTACGGTGCGCGCACCGAAGGGGCCGAGCGGCTGAAGCCGTGGACGCGCGACCACATGCAGCTCGGTCCGGCGCTCAGTCCGGACGGCAGGCAGGCGGTGTTCTTCTCGGAACGCGATCGGCTGTCGATGGATCTGTTTCTCGTCGACGTCGCGACGGGGGACGTGATTCGCAAGCTTGCGACCACGGCCGCGAGCGCGAAGTTCGACAGCCTGCAGCCGCTGAGATCGTCAGGCGCCTGGAGCGCCGATGGGCAATGGTTCGCCTTTGCGGCGGTACGCCGCGGCAGCGCGGCGCTGATGCTGCTCGACATGACGGGCCGCGGCCGCGATCGGGAGGTCGTATTTGATGGCCTCGGCCAGGTGCTGACGCCGGCCTGGTCGCCTGATGGGCGCTCGATTGCGTTCTCGGCGCTCACCGGAGGGATGACCGATCTCTATGTCTGCGACGTCACGAGCGGCACTGTCCGGCAGATCACGGACGATGCGTTTGCGGATCTGCAGCCGGCCTGGTCGCACGATGGGCGCACGATAGCGTTTGCAACCGAGCGTTTCTCCAGCGACCTCGATCGACTGGTGTTCGGTCCGCCCGGGCTCGCGCTCCTCGATGTGCGCAGCGAGGCGGTCAGCGAACTTCCGGTGGCGGCCGGAGCCGCGGCGCTCAATCCGCAATGGTCGTCGGACGACCGAGAGATCTACTTCGTCGGCAATCCCAACGGCACGAAGAACATCTTCCGGACGACCGTCGATGCGTCGGCGATCCACCAGATCACGCACGTCGACACGGGTGTCAGCGGCATCACGCCGACCAGTCCCGCTCTGTCGCTGTCTGCAAATGGTGAGACGCTGGCCTTCACGGTCTACGAGCGCGGCCGGCCTCGCATGATCGTGCAAAGCGAGCGGAAGGCCACGGCCGGCGCTCCGCAACTGAACGCCGGCGACATCGCCTCCGTTGAGCACCCCGCGGGCGCGATCGATGGTTACCTCGCCGATGCCCTGACCGGTCTTCCTGGGGCGGATGCCATTGCCTCGCGGGCGTACCGACCGCGCATGTCACTCGAAGGCGTCGGGCAGCCCTATCTCAGTTCCGGCGGCGGGGCATTCGGCACATTCGTCCGTGGTGGCGGCGCGTTGATGTTCGGCGACATGCTCGGCGAGCGCCGGCTGGGTGCCGCGATTCAGATTGGCAACCGTCTCCGCGACGCCGCATTCACCGTTCGTTATCTCAACCAGGAGAAGCGTTGGAACTGGGGAGTGATTGGCGACCTGCAGCCGACCGTGGCCAGGTACCGCCGTTGGGAGGCGATTGAACACGAAGGCCAACCGGCGTTGCTGAAGCAGGCCGACTACATGCAGCGCATGCAGTTCCGGGCCGCGGCCGTGGTGGCGTATCCGTTCAACCGCGGGCTTCGCATGGAGTTTACCGGCGGTGTGCGGCACGCCAACTATCACCGCGACCTGCGCTCACAAGTGGCCGACATCGACAGCGGCAAGGTGCTCGCAACCGGACAGGTCGAGTCGAGCGGTGGACAGCCGACGACGGTGGGGGAGGTCAGTGCGGCGCTGGTGCACGACACCACGGTGTTTGGTCCGAATGGTCCGTTGCTCGGATCGCGGTTTCGATTCGAGGTCACACCCGCAGCCGGCCAGTTGGCGTACACCGGGGTGTTGGCGGACGTTCGGCACTACATGATGCCGGTGCGCCCGTTCACGATCGCCGTGCGAGTCCTCCACTCCGCGCGGTATGGCGCGGATGGCCGCGATCCCCGGCTGCTGTCAAATTACCTGGGCTCCACCTACTTCGTGCGCGGTCATCGTGACGATATCCGCTACTGCCGGCCGGACGCTGACCGCGTGTGCGGCGACGAGCTGCTCGGGCACCAGATGACGGTCGGCAATGTGGAGGTGCGGGTGCCGATCTGGGGGCTCCGGTCGCGACAGATCCAGTACGGACCGGTCCCCGCCGATGCGTTCGTGTTTGCCGACGCCGGGATGATCCGATCCGGAACCGGTGACCAGAAACCAGGAACCCGCGCAGCCGCCTCGATCAGCAGCGTTGGTGGCGGATTCCGCGTCAGCGCGCTCGGGTTCCCCGTGGAGATTGCGGCCACCCGCGCGCTTGACGGACCGAGACCCCGCTGGCAATTCGACTTCGGCTTCCGGGTGGGATTCTAGGCGGTAGACTTAGGCTGCGTGGCAGTCACCCTCACAACCGAGGAGCGTGCGATCGCCGGAGGCTCTCTGGGCGAGGGCGCAGCCATGGCGATGCGCATCGTCGCGGAGACGGCGCGGCTGATGGGCGCGCAGCAATTGATCGCCATTGAGTCCGCGCACATTGACGGCGCGCTCTATCACGGGGATTCGGGGACGCTGTTCGCCGAGACACTGGTGGCGGGTGGCGCGAAGGTCTCGGTTCGATCGACGTTGAACGTCGGTGCGATTGATCTGACCGGGTGTTCGCGCAATCGGCTGCCGGCGCACGAGCACGCAATGGCATCGCGGATGATGACGGCGTATCGACTGCTTGGCTGCGAACAGACGTGGACCTGCGCGCCCTACCAGGCCGGCCATCGCCCGCGCTTCGGCGCCCAGGTGGCCTGGGGCGAATCCAACGCGGTCGCGTTCTGTAACTCGGTGCTTGGCGCCCGCACGAATCGTTACGGTGATTTTCTCGACATCGCGTGCGCGATCGCCGGCCGGGCGCCTGACTATGGCCTTCACCGCACGGAGAATCGACGCGCCTCCGTGGTTTTCGATGTCTCCAAACTCGATCATACGTTCCTGTATTCAGACATCGCGTGGCCGATCCTCGGGCACCTGTATGGCCGGTTGATCGGCGATGCGGTTGGCGTGGTCAGCGGCCTGAACTTCCGGCCGTGGGAAGACCTCTTGAAGGCGTTTGGCGCCGCGGCGGCATCTGCCGGTGCGGTCGGGCTGTTTCATGTCGCGGGCGCAACACCCGAAGCCGGTGACGAAGCCATCGCCTTGCACTTCCGGCCGCCGCTCGAGCGCATCATGGTCACCCCAGACATGGTGCTCGATGCGCAGCGGCGCCTGTCCACCGCCGATCGCGCCGATCGCATTGATGCGGTGGCGATCGGCAGCCCCCACCTGTCGCTCGAAGAGTTCGACATGCTCAGGCGGCTGATGGGCGGCCGCAAGACCGCGGTGCCGATCTACGCATGCACCGGCCGCCATGTGGTGAAGGTGCTCGAGCGCGACGGCCACCGGCAGGAGCTGGAAGCTCTTGGCGTCGTGATCGTCGCCGATACATGCGTCGTCGTCACGCCGATTCTTCCCGACACGCCCGGCGCCATCCTGATGACCAACTCCGGCAAGTTCGCGCACTACGCGCCGTCCAATACCGGCTATGCGGTGCTGTATGGATCGCTGGCGGACTGCGTGGAGAGTGCGGTGGTCGGCGTGCCGATGTTCGGAGTGCAGTCGTGACGGCGCAGGGCGAAGTACTGCTGGTGGGCGCGGCTGTGACCGCACCGGGATTCGCGCTCACCGCGCCGATTAGCTTCTGGGGCGGCGTGGATCCGAAGAGCGGAACGATTTCCGATCCGCGTCATCCGGAGCATGGCACCCGCCTTGCCGGCCTGGCCCTGATGATCCCCGCCACCGTCGGCTCGTCATCCGCGGCCGCGATTCTGCTGGAGCTCGTGCACGGCGGTCGCGCACCGGCCGCGGTGATCCTGCACGAACCCGATGCGATCCTGCTGCTGGGATTGATCGTGGCGAAAGAGATGGGCATGCAGACGCCGATCGCGATCCGGCTGGATCGCGATCAGTTTGCGGCGTTGCACGGCCACGAGCTGCAGATCAGCGAGTCAGGCCTGCTGAGGTCCGCCTGAAGGCGGCGGACCCCGGCCCTTCTACTTTCCGCCGATCTGAAAGGACACCGATCCGCTGAGTCCGCGCAGATCGTCACCGAGATACGGCGCGTTGCCGACGGCGCGATAGCCAAGGCCAAAGACGATGCGCTGGCCCGCGGTGAGGTTCACCATCATGTTGACCTGCGGTTCGGCGACGAAGAAGTCGTCCTGCACCGCAATGGTCGCATCCGGATTGACGAGCCGCGGGGTTGAACGTGAACCGCCGCCGCGCCGATCGTTGCGAACCACCTCGCGCGGGTTGATGAAGTCGCTCAACGGCTGCGACAGCGTGCCGCTGCCGACGCCGACCAGCGTCCGGACGCCGAAGCCGATCTTACGGTCGGCGCGGATCAGCCACTCGAACACCGGACCGCCGTACCACAACTTGAAGTCGTCTTTGCGGTTGGTCAGCATGTAGCCGCCGGCGCCAATCACCCACGATCGGTCCGTGATGCGCCCGAGGTATCCGCCCGCCAATGCTCCGGTCTTGCCGTTGATATCGGTTGCGCGCACATCCGGAGCGAGCAGCCAGCCGCTCTGGATCTCTTCGACGATCATCGCTGGTGCGGCAGGTTGTGCGGGTGGGGGTGCCTGCGCCGAAGCCTGAATCGGCAGTCCCAGGAGCATGATCGAGCCGGCGGCGATGTTCAGCAGCGTGTGGCGCATCACTGTTCGTCTCCAGACTTCGTCAGGCTGACGTTGATGGGCGAGGATTCACCGGGCTGCACCCGAACAGTCGTGCGGAACGGCTGGTAGCCATCCTTCTGAATCTCGATGCGATGCTCACCAGGCGTGACCTGGATCTCGAGACGATCGCCAGAGTTCTGCCAGCGTTCGCCGTCGACGATCACGACAGCGTCACCAGGCTGCACGCGGATCAGCAGCGAAGCGCCTTCGCGAGACGGTGAAGCAGGGGCAGGACCGCGCATGACCGGCCGGCCAAATGCGTCGAAGTCCGCTCGCGGAGCGGGATTGGTGTTCGGCCTGGGCGCCGGACGCGCCGGCTCCGGCTCGCCTGCCGCGAGCGGCTCCATCGTGTGGCGAATGCGGTAGCTTTCGCCGGGCTGGAAGAGGATTGCCTGCGAGATGGTCTTGTGGCCCTCGAGATACAGCTCGATCACGTGCTCGCCTGGCGGCACGTGGAGGCGCTGTGCGAAACCGTCAAAGTCGTCGACGATGCCCGCCCGGTAACCGTCCACGTAGACCTCGGCGTGTTTCGGCGTGACCTGGATGCGCGCGGAACTGTCCTCGACATAGGCCCGGTTATAGAAGCCGAACCCGGGCACGCCGGGAAATCCCCAGCCGTAGACATCCCAGAAGAACGGGCTGTAGTACGGGCGGTAGAAGCCCGAGTAGAACGGCGACACGACGACTGGACGCGGTGCGACGACGACCCGCGGGCCGCGGCCACCGCCGCCCCGGCGCTGTGCCTGGGCGAGAGCTGGTGCGCTCATGACCGCTATCAGCGCGGCGGCCACGATCAGACGTGGTTTACTGCAAGACAAGGTTGATTCCTCCGTCCGCCTTCGCGATGTCGCTTCGGCGAGACAAGCGGGAGCTGGCGAAGCTCAACAAGCAAACTGAATACCAGCGCTTTCTGTCGCATAATTCGGACGGCCCTATGACCAAACGCATCGCGCTCGTCTTGCTCGTTGTCACACTTTTTTCATCAATTGATTTGCTCGCGTGGGGCGGACAGGGACATCGGCTCGTTGGGCTGATCGCGGCGGCCAGGCTGAGCGACGCGGCGAAGAAGAACGTGGCGTGGCTGCTCGATGGCCAGTCGCTTGCCGACGTCTCGAGCTGGGCAGACTCGATCACCAGCGAACAGGTGCAAACCTCCTATTGGCACTACTTGAACATCCCGCCGGATGCGACCGGGTATGACCGCGACCGCGATTGTCCGCGACAGCCAGGCACCGCCGCCGGATCGCGCGGCGATCGGTGGCGCGATTGCGTGGTCGATCGCATTGCGTATTGGGAGGAGCGCCTCGCCAATCCGAAGCTCGATCGCGCAGATCGCGCGACCGCGCTGAAGTTCGTGGTGCACTTCATCGGCGATCTGCATCAGCCCTTCCACGCCCTCGGTGTCGGACGCGGCGGCAACGATGTTCACGTCCGCGTCTTTGGACAGTCAGATTGTGGGAACGATCCGGCCAGGCCCTCGCCGTGCAACCTGCACTCGGTGTGGGACGGGCGGTTGATTTCGCGAAAGAACCTGGACGACACCACTTACCAGGCGGCGCTCACGAAGCTGATTGCCGAGAAAGGGTGGGGCGCGCAGCCGCCGGGTACTCCAGCGCAGTGGGCGGAACAGTCATTCCGGCTGGCGAAGGAAGCGTTGGTGACGCCGGACACCAACATCGACGAAGGGTATTTCCGGCGTCACATCACGGTGATCGACGAGCGTCTGGCCCTCGGCGGCGTGCGGCTCGCCGCGGTGTTGAATCGCGCGCTGGCTACTCCGACCGCAGCGCGGTAAGCGGATCGACCTTCGACGCCTTTCTGACCGGCACCAGGCTGGATGTCAGCGCGACCGCCAGCAGGATCGCGGCGATGCCGGCCAGCGTGACCGGATCGGTCGGTTCAATTTCTACCAGCCGGAACCGCGCCACCGATGCGAGCGCCATCGCGGCGGGCAGGCCGATGCCGAGGCCAAGCGACACCTGGATCAGGGCCCGCTTCAGGAACATCCACGACACGTCCCATCGCCGCGCACCAATCGCCATCCGCAGGCCGATCTCTTGCGTGCGTTGCGTCACCGCGTACGCCATCACGCCATAGACGCCGACGGCCGACAGCGTCAGACCGATCGCGGCCAGCACGCCAAACAGCGTCGAGAAGATCTGGTAGATGACGCGCTCGTTGGCGAATACATCGGCGACGGTTTCAATGGCAAACACTGGCTGATCGGCATCCACCGCCTGCACGGCGCTTCGGACGGCGCTCATGATCGTCGCCGGGGGCAGGCTGCTCCGGATCAGCAGTGACGATGTTCGAGGGGTGTCCTGCTGGAACGGCACGTACACCATCGGTGTGCGGAACGCCGCATCGGAGTCACCCTGCAGGAACGGCGCGCTGACACCAACGATGGTGCGCCAGGACTGCACGGGCTCCGGCTCGTCTTCGCGTTGCACGAAGCGGATGCGCCGGCCAACGGGATCTTCGCCAGGGAAGTGGCGATCCGCCATCACCTGGTTGATTACGACGTTCTCCGATCCGGGCCGTCCATCCGTCTGAACGAATCCACGCCCGCGAGTGATGCCGACGCCGAGCACATCGAAGTAATTCGGTGTGACGGTGGCGGTGCCAATGAATGGCTGCCGTTCTTCATCCACGATGGGGCGGCCGTCAACGACGATGCGCCATTGCTCGTCGTTGAGGGGCGGCACACTGGTGGTGCTGGCGATGCTCTTGATGCCTGAGATCTCGGCGAGGCGCGGCTCGAGAGCCTCGAAGAACCGCGCTCGCGATTCGGCCGTCGGATATCGCGAAGGCGGCAGCTGCAGCTGCATACGGGTCAGGCCCTCCACCTGGAAGCCCGGATCAGATGCGTAGAGCGCGACGAAGCTTCTCACCATCAGGCCCGCGCCACACAGCAGCACCACCGTGAGCGCGAGCTCCGCCACCACCAGGCCGTTGCCGAAGCGGCCGGCCTTGCGGTGGCCGGTGGCGCCGCGGGTGCCGTCCTTGAGCGTCTCGTGCTGGTTGTTGCGCGTGACGTGCAGGGCGGGTGCGAGTCCAAAGAGCGTGCCCGTGGCGACGCCAATTGCGGCAACGTAGGCGAGCACGCGATAGTCGATGGTGAAACGCAGCCAATACGGCGCGCCCGAGGCCTGCACCGCATTGTCGAACACCTGGACGCTGTAGGCCGCAATGGCCAGTCCGAAGAGTGTCCCCACCGCTGATAGTGCAAGGCTCTCGATCAGCAGTTGCCGGATCACGCGCCAGCGGGTGGCGCCGAGTGAGCATCGCACGGCGACTTCGCGTGCGCGATACATCGCCCGCGACAGCAGCAGGTTGGCGACGTTCGCGATGGCAATGATCAGCACGAAGATAACGGCGCCCATCACCGTGATGAACATCGGCTTCACGGCGCGGCCGAGGAACCGTTCGATGAGCGTTTCGACCTGGCCGCCAATCACGTCTTTGGTGGCGTCAGGATGCGCGGCCCTGGCGCCCTGAGCAATGCGATCGATCTCGGCCGCAGCTTGTTGCTTGCTGATGCCGTCTTTCAATCGGCCGAACACGCTCAGCGCGCGAACCTCCCGCGCCAGTTGCGCATCGGTGGGCACGAACGGCGCCCACAATTCGCTGTCCTCCGGAAACTTCATCCGCTCGGGCATGACGCCGATGATGGTGGCGGCGTTGCCGTTGATGCGCAGTATCCTGCCGATGATGT
This sequence comes from Vicinamibacterales bacterium, assembly GCA_035553795.1. GTDB lineage: Bacteria > Acidobacteriota > Vicinamibacteria > Vicinamibacterales > UBA2999 > 12-FULL-67-14b. The sequence continues at coordinate 7,793 of DATMJU010000015.1, read as the reverse complement.
TGGGATCCCGGCCGAACCGATTGGTCCAGATCTGGTGGCCGATGATGACAACGGGCTCGCTGCCTCGCTGATCCTCGCCGGCCGCGAAGGTCCGGCCGAGCAGTGGACGCTGGCGAAGCACATCGAAGTGATTGGCGGTGACCCAGGAGCCCTGCGTCTGCTCGGGCGGCGCGTGGTCGTCACTGATGTTGATGGCGCCGAACTGGTAGGCGGCCATGGCCGAGAATGACTGCGCCTGCTCGCGCCACTCCTGGTAGTCGGTGAACGACAGCCGCATCCGGAAGCCGCGATCGGGGCGCCACGACACTGCGTGCAGCCGGTCGGCTTGCTCGAAGGCAAAGCCGCGGAAGAACGCCGCGTTGATGATGGTGAAGCCCATGGTGTTGGCGCCGATCCCCAGGGCGATGGCCGCGATGGCCGCCGCGGAGAACCAGCGTTCCTTGAGCATCAAGCGCCAGGCAAAGCGCAGGTCCTGGGTGAGGTCATCGAGGATGCGGAATCCGCGCACCTCACGATGTTGCGAGGCGAGCGAACTGGCCATGCCCAATTTGAGCCGCGCCTGCCGGCGCGCTTCGTCGAGTGACATCCCGCCACGCACGTAGTCTTCCGCCAGCATCTCGAAGTGGGTCTGCAGTTCCTGCGCAAACTCGCGATCCTGGGCGGCGCTGCCAAGCCACGCCCGCACGCGCGCGATGAAGAGTCTCAGTGGCGCCGTCATCATGACCTCTTCGGGGCCAGGTCGAGCAGCCGCTCGATGACGCCGGAGACGCGCTCCCAGTTCTTCGCTTCTTCAGCCAGTTGCTTCTTGCCGGCCTTCGAGATGGCGTAGAACTTCGCCTTGCGATTGTTCTCGGAGGTGCCCCAGGTGGCGTCAATCCAGCCCTTTTGCACGAGCCGAATCAGGCAGAGATAGATGGTGCCCTGGTTGATCTGCAGCGCCTCCTCGCTGATCTGTTCGATGCGCCTGGCGATGCCATAGCCGTGCATGGGCCCCATCGCGTCCAGGGTTTTGAGGACCATCAGGTCCAGGGTGCCTTGCAGGATGTCCGACTTTGACTCGCCCACGATCTCTCCTCGCGAGATGCTCCTGTTGGATGCTTAGAGGAGCAGCTTTACTCCTCTTTACGTCCCACAGGAAGGAAAGTTCCCGGCCGCCTGAGAAAAGGCCCGGCGATCAGCCACGAGAAAACGGCTGAAGTCGGCCGTCTATAAGGATGAGGCGGCTATGGCGAATACGAAGCGCTTTGGAAGGATCTACGAAGAAGTCACGGCAGACCTTCTGAGCTATCTCGCAGAGTTGGAGCTGAAGGGCGAGATCGACCACCGCGAGATCGACTGGTTCAAAAATGGCCTGATCGCCGGCTTCGAGGCGGAATATCAAAGCTGGTCGGCGCCTGCGGATCCAAGGATTGCGGCGTATCTTGCTGCGTTCGACAAGTGGTCGGTGAACCGCGATCTGCGGCTCGCCGCGCATGTGTACCTCCACGTCGCTTACGACCTGCCTCGAGTCATTGCCAACTCGTTTTCGGCGTACTGGGATATGCGACGGGGCAATGGCCCCAGGCTGTTTGTCAGGCCCGGCCCTCGTTTCCTCAGGATCTTTCACGACAACATGCGGCGCGGAGTGTTCGGGGTGACTGGAAAGATTGCCGGTCGATTCGACGCCGCGCAGACGCTGGGCTATTGGATAGTGGCGCTGCGTTCCGTTGCCTGGATCCACGGCGACCTTCTCACGGAGTTCGGCGGTGGTCAGGCCCGCATGGATATCGAAAGTGACATGGCGGACGGTCTGCTGGCTGCCGCGACGGAGGCGCTCGATTACCCATGGCTGTTCGGCATTCACAACTTCGACAACAGTGAGCTAATCGGCCAAGCGCCACTGGGCGGACTCATTGAGGTGGGGGCCGATTCGTCAACGATCACGATCGCGGCGTCCGCCGCGCTTGCCGCAGCGGGGATTGCCGCCGTCAGGCGTCGGCGTGCCCTCTCGGCGATCGAGGTTCTCGGAGCACTCACGTACCGCAACATGGGGCGAGCGATCAATCCGCAAAAGGGGCTGGTGACTGCATGAGCGTGAACCAACGGCAGTGGTTCAGTGGGGGGAGCCGACTCAGATATCTCTGGCCCCTGCGCGTGCCGATCGTCAGCGGCGTGCTGCTAGTGTGGTGGCCGTTCCTGGCCTTCTACGACGGAGTGGGAGCGTTCCTCGCCGGACTTTTCGATCCGGTCAAGCCAGAGGCCATCGTTCTGGTCACCGCCGTTGCGCTTCTCAATGCCTGGACGGTGCTGATCATCACCTGCCTCGTCGTCACCTACGGCCACGCGCGCATGGGACTCCCCAAACGCAGGTGCATCGTGCCGCCCAATCTCAAATGGTGGGTCGCTTCCTGCGCCGGGTCGGCCGTACTCGCGGCGCCGTTGATCTGGAGGTTATATTCCCGGGTTGCCGCGACCGAGGAGGTTACATCCGCGTCGGCGTCGGGGTTCGTCGCCATTGGCGTTGCGGCGGCGGCCGGTTTCTTTATCGTGGCGGCGATCGTTCAATGGGTAATCTCCAACCCGCCTGCGATCGCGAGTGCCATCGCGCCTTACACGTTGCTCCCACGAATAGTCAGCGCGTTCATCTCGCTCCTTAGGAAATTTCCAGCGCTGGGGGAGGGGTTCCTTGATCCGAAAGACCCGACCAAGCTGGCGGCAGGTCATAGCATGGCGTTTGGCTTGTCGGTCGCATCGGTGGTGGCGTATGCCGTCACCGGCTTCGTGACGTCAGACATTCACTCTCCGACCTACGCGTCGGCGCTGGCCTACCTCCTGCTGCTGCAGTTGATGATGACCTGGCTGCTTGGCGCGGCGGCGTTCGTACTCGATCGTTCCCGGGCCCCGCTGCTTGTGTTTGCGGCGATCTTCATGGCAGGGGTCAATTGGCTGATCCATCCGTATTGGTCGACCGATCACATCTATCGCACCCTGGACCAAGAGGCATCGCTGCAGTCAGTAGCGGTACCCGAGTTGTTCGGCCGCGAGCCGGTGTCGATTGTCGTCGCCGCGTCGGGGGGAGGCATACGGTCGGCCACCTGGACCGCGCAGGTGTTGACCGGACTCGACCGCGGGGTGCCGGGATTCCGGGAGCGCGTGCGGTTGATCAGCTCCGTCTCCGGCGGCAGCGTAGGCGTGATGAACGTGCTCGCGTCGTGGCCCGATTGTGGACCGCCCCTACTGGCCGGCGAGAAGGACGGATTCGACGCAGTAGCCGCGTCTCGAGAGTCCAGCCTGCACGCAGTAGGTTGGGGCCTGGTCTTCAAGGACCTGCCACGTACCGTGTTTCCATTCACATCGTCGCCGCTTGTCGATCGCGGATCGGTGCTCGAGGACGCCTGGAAGCGTGAACCTCGCTTGCAGCGCCGGGCAGCCGTTGGGCCGCTGCTGGGTGGGTGGCGTCGCAATGTCGCCGAGAAGAAATGTCCCGGTGTGGTCTACAACGCGATGGTGGCCCAGACCGGCGAGCCCATGCTGTTTGCCACCGTCGATCTCCCGCCCAGCCTCCATCCGTTTGATTTCTATGCGCACTATCCGACCCGGGACGTGCCGGTCACGACCGCGGCGCGGTTATCAGCGGGTTTTCCGTTCGTGTCTCCGGCATCGCGCGCCGACCAGGACGCCGACGCTGATACCGCAGGCTACTCGCACGTGGTGGACGGCGGATACTTCGACAACTACGGTATCAACACGCTGCTCGGTGTCGTCCAGCACGGACTGAGTTCGGTGCGGGATGCGTCGCCGCGCCGGCTGTTGATCATTGAGATCTGTGATTCGCAGGTGTGCAGCGGACAGGAAGCCAATGGCCACATCAATCAAGGCGGCCTGGACGATAAGGCGTGGACCTACCAGTTGCGCGCGCCTCTCGACGCTGTTGTCGCGATGCGGACCGCGGCTCAGCGCGTCAACAACCGTGGCGCGCTGCGCCTGATGAAGGACTTCTGGTACGGCAGCAGCACGTGTGTGGAATCGATCCAGGTGCCGCTGAAAAGCAGCGACACGACGCCCATGTCCTGGCACCTGACAGGAGCAGAGAAGCAGACCATTGCTGATGACTGGGACAAGGGGGAGGCCGCGAGAGTGATCGCCGACGTCCGTGCCTTCTTGGAAGAGGGCCGCGCCACGGACGAGGGCCGCCGGCAATGCCGCGCGTCTTGAGTGGAAGGTGGGGAGTATCGACCGAGAAAAAAAAGGCGGCCCAGTGAGGGCCGCCTTTTTTGCGCGAGGACCAAAGTCCTCGGTTGCAGAGGCGGGTAGAACCCGCCGTTGATTAGCGCAGGCGAGCGGCGCGGCCGCGGAGCGTTTCCGCGAGCGCCTTCATGCGCTTCTGGTCCTGGCCGGTCGCCTTGGCGGCGTCGGCGTCAAACTCGCCGGCCAGCTTCTCCAGGTCGGCGATGGCGGACTGGCCGCCGGTCTTGCCCATCGCATCGCTGACCGCCTTGTAGCGAGCCGCGGTGATCTGCTTCGAGCGCTGCAGCTGATCCATGTAGGCCCGTGCCACCGCGGCGGTCGGCTCCCACACGATCTTCGGCTGGTTCTGCGAGTTGAACTCGTTGAGGCGGAACTGCGTGGCCGCGTCAATCTCGTTCTGCGAGAGCAGTTCGCTCGGCTTGAGACGGAACACGTCGATGCCGCGCGCCATTTCCGCGCCATAGAGGTTGCCGTTGTACCAGTAGGTCGACCAGTAGCCGCCCGACAGCATCGCCTCGCCGTTGATCGGTCCGCGGTCGAAGTAGGCGATTTCCTTGGCGTTGGCCGAATCGGTGAAATCAAACACCGACAGGCCGCCCTGGTACCACGCCTGCACCATGATGTCGCGGCCGGGCACCGGAATCAGCGAGCCGTTGTGCGCCACGCAGTTTTCCTGTTCGGACTGCGCCGCCGGCAGCTTGTAGTAACCCTTGTGGATCATCTTGCCGTCGACAATGTCGTAGATCGCATCGGCGCCCCAGGTCAGCGGATCGACCGCGCGGCAGCGGGGCTGGCCACCGCCACCCCACTCGTCGGTGAAGAGGACCTTGGTGCCGTCGTTGTTGAACGTGGCCGAGTGCCAATAGGCGAAGCCCTTGTCGGATACGTAGTCGATACGCTTCGGGTTACGCGGATCGCGGATGTCCATCAGGATGCCGTTGCCTGAGCACGCGCCCGCGGCCAGGCCGATCTCCGCATACACGGTGATGTCGTGGCACTGGTTGGTGACGCTGGTGCGCTGCGTGTTCGGACCATGATCGCCGCCGGCCCACAGGCCCGCGAGGTTGCCCTCGGCGCTGGCGAAGATGCGCGGCTGGTTGACGATGCGCGCCTTCGACGGTTCGGCGAGGGGCACCTCGATGACGTCGATCGAGAACAGTGACGAGTTCGGATCTTCGTTCGGGGCCTTGCCTGAGCAGCCCACCAGTTCCTCGCCCGAACGCACCTGGCCGGTGCCCGAGGCATACAGGAAGATGTGGCTCTTGTCCTTCACGTCGGGGACCAGCGTGTGCGTGTGCGAACCGCGGCACGTCTGGACCGCCGCGACCTGCTTCGGCGCCTTCATGTCGGTGATGTCGAAGATGCGCACGCCGCGGAAGCGCTCGTTGCTGACCGGCGGCACCACGCCCTGCAGGCCGCAGTCGAGGCGGCCGCGCGTCTGTTCGACCGACATGAACAGCAGGTTGCCGTAGATCGACACGTCACCCTGGCCACCGGGGCACACCACCGACGCGATCAGCTGCGGACGGTTGGCGCGCTCGATGTTGTAGGTGTTGAAGCCGTGGTAGTTGCCCACGATCATCATGTTGTCTTTGAACGCCAGGTCAGAGTTGGTGTAGCTCAACGCGTTCGGATTTGGCGGCGTGCGGGGCGCGCCGGGCGCGGGCTGCGGCGCGCGCACGCCGAGCGGCAGGTCCTTGTCGTAGAACCCTTCCGGCTTCGGCAGGTTCGAGACCAGCTCCATGTTCCAGGCGGCCTCGGCGGCCTTCTCGCCCGGACCACCAGGCTTCAAGTTCGCGCGCGGATCCGTCGTCGACGGACGCGGCAGATCGGCCGGGGGAACGACGGGCGGCAGTTGAGGAGGGCCGCCCGCTGCGGGCGCCTGGGGGGCCTGCGGTGCTTGCGGCGCCGGGGTCGGTGCCTGGGCGTGCGTGACCGCGATTGTCGCCGCGAGGACGACCGCACTCGTGAATGCAGCTTTCATTCTCATCATCACTCCTTAACGAAGCCGCGCGACGCGGCCCTTCAACGTTTCAGCGAGCGCAGCGGTGCGCTTGGCATCAATGCCGCTCTTGGTCTTGGCATCCGCCTCGAGCTGGTTGGCGACGGCGGTCAGCGCGTCGAGACGCGCGGCCGCATCACGTTCCTTGCCGGTGCGCAGCTCGTCGACCTTCGACAGCCCGTCGGTGACGGCCCTAGCGCGCTCGGCGGAGATGCCCTTGGTGCGATTGAGCTGATCGAGATACGACTTGGCCACCGCGGTCGTGGGCTCGTAGCGCACGAGCGGCTGGTTCTGCGCGTTGAACTCCGTGGCGCGCCACTGCACGGCCGCGTCAATCTCGTTCTGCGACAGGTACTGCGTGGGCACGAGCTTGAAGATGTCCATGCCGCGCGAGATTTCCGAGCCGTAGAGGTTGCCGTTGTACCAGTAGGTCGACCAGTAGCCGCCGATGATCAGGTTCTTGCCATCGAGCGGACCGCGATCGAAGTAGGCGATCTCCACCGGGTTCTTCGCGTCGGTGAAGTCGAAGATCGACACGCCGCCCTGGTACCAGCCCTGGACCATGATGTCGCGGCCGGGGACCGGGATCAGCGAACCGTTGTGCGCGACGCAGTTCTCGAACTCGGTCTGCGGGGCCGGCATCTTGTAGTAGCCGCCGAACACCAGCTTCTTGTCGACGATGTCGAAGATGGCGTTGGCGCCCCAGGTCATCTGGTCTTCGGCGCGGCAGCGGGGGCGCGTGCCGCCGCCCCACTCGTCGGTGAAGATGACCTTCGTGCCGTCGTTGTTGAACGTGGCCGAGTGCCAGTAGGCGAAGTTCTTGTCCGCGGCGGCATCGAGGCGCTTCGGGTTCGCGGGATCGGAAATGTCGAGCAGGATGCCGTTGCCCGAGCATGCACCCGCGGCCAGGCCGACTTCCGGGAACACCGTGATGTCGTGGCACTGGTTGGTGCTGGCGCTGCGCTGCGTGCCGGGGCCGCTGTCGCCGCCGGGGTTGAGGCCCGCGATGGCACCGGTCTTCTCATCCGCGAAGATGCGCGGGCGGTTGACGACGCGCGACTTCTCGGGAGCGCCGAGCGGCACTTCGATCACGTCGATGCTGAAGAGCGCCGTGTTGGCGTTGGCCGCCGGATCGCCGCCGGAGCAGTCCACCAGTTCCTCGCCGGAGCGCACGCCGCCGGTGCCCGACCCATAGACATACAGCGTCTGCTTGTCCTTCGGCACGAGCGTGTGGGTGTGCGAGCCGCGGCACGTCTGCACGGCTGCGACCTGCTTCGGCTTGGTGATGTCGGTGATGTCGAAGATGCGCACGCCGCGGAAGCGTTCCTTGCTCACCGGCTCGGCCACGCCCTGCACGCCGCAGTCAATGCGGCCGCGCGTCTGCTCGACGGACATGAACAGCAGGTTGCCGTAGATCGAGACGTCACCCTGCCCGCCGGGGCAGACCACCGACGCGAGCAGCCGCGGGCTCTTCGCGCTCTCGATGTCGTAGGCGTTGAAGCCGTGGAAGTTGCCGATCACCATCCGCTGACCGCTGAATGCGATGTCGGAGTTGGCGAAATCG
>DATMJU010000014.1:0-3325 GCA_035553795.1 Vicinamibacterales bacterium | reverse complement strand
GTTGGAAGACGATCGTGCCCGATTCACTCCACGAGCCTCCGGCCCCTGTGCCGGCTTCGCTGATCACCGTTGCCGGCCCGCCGCCCGCGGGAATGCGCTTGAGCTGGCCGCCGGAGAAGAACGCGATCTCGCTGCCGTTCGGCGACCAGAACGGATCGCTGGCGCCGTTCGTGCCTTCGAGGGGCTGGGCACGCGATGCATCGAGCGGCCGCACCCAGATTTGCCGTTCGCCGTTGCCATCCTCGGTCACGAACGCGAGCGTGCGCGCATCCGGCGATAACGCCAGGCCACCGGTCAGGTATTGATTGTCGGGCGGCAAGAGGAACGCGTGCACGCCTGCAGGCTTCGTGGCCGGGCGCGGCGCGATCCAGATCGCTGCCGCGCCCAGGGCCACGCCGGCGAGAGCTGCAGTCGCCGGAATCCACCACGATCGCCACTTCGCTCGCGCCGCCGATGCCGGCACGGCGCTGCGTGCCACCGCGCCGGACTTGCCGCTGCTCATGCTGCTCTGCAGCCACCGCAGTTGCCGCGCAACATCGCCCATTCCCTGCCAGCGTTCGTTCGGGTCCTTCGCCAGGCAGGTGTGAATCAATTCGTCGAGTCCGGTCGGCGTCACCGGAACAATGCTGGAAACACGCGCCGGTTCGTCGCGCAGGATCGCGCTCAGCACGTGCGCCGGCGATTCCGCTTCAAAGGCCTTCACGCCGGCAACCATCTCGTAGACCACCGCGCCGAACGCGAAGACGTCGGCGCGCGTGTCTACCTCCCGTCCGTCGAGTTGCTCGGGCGCCATGTAGTGCAGTGTCCCCAGCAACGTGCCCTGCGTCGTCAGCGACGTGCGATCGCCACCGGAGGTCGCATCTGGATCTCCGGTCGGGGAGACGCTGCGCGCGAGGCCGAAGTCCAGCAGGCGCGCGCCGGCGCGCGTCAGCATCACGTTGCCGGGCTTGAGATCGCGGTGCACGATGCCGGCGCGGTGCGCGGCCGCGAGCGCTTCGGCGATCTGGACGCCGGTTTCGAGGGTCTCCTTGATCGACAACGCGCCGCGCGACAGGCGCTGCGCCAGCGTCTCGCCTTCGAGGAACTGCATCACGAGGAAGAGACCGCCGCCGGTTTCCTTCGGCAACTCGCCGACGTCGTAGAGCGGACAGATGTTCGGATGCTCGAGTCGAGAAACGCTACGGGCCTCGCGTTCGAACCGCTCACGGCGGATCGGATCGCCGGCCAGCGTCGCAGGCATCACCTTGATCGCCACGGCGCGATCGAGCCGGGTATCGGCAGCGCGATACACCTGACCCATCCCGCCCTCGCCGATCATGCCGAGGATCTCGTAAGGTCCAAGCCGTGTGCCGGAAGGCAGCATCGGTGGATTGGACGGACGTGCCTGTGGTCTGGTTGACTAGAAATGCAGACGGAACAACAAACAGTCGCGCCCGTATAAGGGTGGATGGTCTCGCGTCTTGAGGCCTGCTTACTTCTTTGCCGCCGGTTCGAACCTGTAAACCAGATAGCTGATCGGTCCGTCCAACTCGCTGAAGCTATGCGGTGTCCCGGCCGGGACCATCACGATGTCACCTGGCTTGACGCGCTGCGACACACCGCCGATGCGCGTGCCGGTCTGGCTCATCCCTGCATTGACGCGCGTGAGATCGGTGGGCTTGGCCCCGCCAAGACTGCCGCCGGTCACGAATGTGCCAGAACCCGACAGGATGTAGTACGTCTCGGTCACGTGGTCGTGAATGAGCGCGTTCGCTTCGGGCTTGACGCGGTGCAGCATGGCGACTGATGCCTTGCCGCCGAGCACGTCACTCGCCTTGATCGGCTGATCGACAACGTTTGCCGATTTCTGCTTCTGCAGCACGGCTTCGTGCTCTTCGCGGGTGATGAGCGTCGCGGGAACCTGCGCTTGCTCGGTGGAGAGAGTCAGGAGCAGAACGAAGAGTGTCGTCATGCGGGGAATGTATCAGGAACTGGGAATTAGGAACTGGGAATTAGGAGCTGGGAATTAGGAGCTGGGAATTAGGCACGAGGAATTGTGATTTCGCAGTTTCTGCGCGCGCAGATGGCTGGTTCCATAGCAGAAACCCCTAACGTAGTTCGCGGCGCCCTGAAAACTGCGAACGAAACCCATTGGCCTCCTTCATGCTGTAACCACGGCATGCCAATTCAGTCATTCGCCGATTTAGACGTCTGGAAACGGTCAATGGAGCTCACGAAAAGTGTTTACATCCTCGTTGAGCAATTCCCATCGCACGAGCGCTTCGGGCTCACTAGCCAGGTGCGCAGGGCGGCGGTCTCAATACCCTCGAATATCGCGGAAGGTTGGGGGTATGGGAAAACGGGGAGATACCTGCATCATCTGCGAATCGCTCGAGGGTCCGAATGTGAACTCTTGACGCAACTGGAACTCGCGGTACGCCTCGGCGTCACGAACCACGACCGTGCCAGGCCGGTGCTCGATCGAGTTGATGAGGTCGGCAGGATGCTAAGCGGCCTGATCCGATCACTGGAGCAGCGCTAATTCCCGATTCCCGCTGCCTCCTAATTCCTAATGCCAAATCCCTAATGCCTAATTCCTAATGCCAAATTCCTAATTCCTAGTTACTCCGTCGTCAGCGTCCGGGCCGGGTCGATACGCGCGGCTCGCTGGGCCGGCACGTAACAGGCGGCCAGTCCGGTCAGCATCAATACCGCGGCGGCGGCGCCGAGCGAGACGAGATCGCTGGGCGGCACGCCGTAGAGAATGGCTGACAGCGATCGGGCCGCGAACAGGCCGGTGGCGAGACCAATCACGACGCCGGCAACGGTGATGAGGCCGCCCTCGCGCATCACGAGCCGCACGACATCCGCGCGGCTCGCGCCAAGCGCCACACGCGTGCCGATCTCGCGCGTGCGGCGGCGCACGCTGTAGGCCATCACGCCATAGATGCCGATTGCGGCGAGCAGCACGGACACGATCGCGAATCCTCCGAGCAGGCGCATCGCGAGGCGCGTGATGGCCATCGACGCCGCCGCATACTCGCTCATCGTGCGGGCTCCATGCACCACCACCGCAGGTTCGAGATTGCGCAACGCGGTCCGCACCGCCGGCAGCACGTTCAACGGATCGCCACCGGTCTTGACGAACAGCGTGTTGGCGGGGCCGGGGAAGTACAGGTCGGCGCGCGGCCGATCCGCCAGCGAGGCGCGCCTGATGTTACCGACCACGCCGACGATCACCGCGCCATCGCCCGGGCCAGCCCGCAGGCGGACGCCGATCGGGTCCTCACCCGCGAAGTACTGATCTGCGATCGCTTCGCTGATGAGCACCGGCGTAATCTTCTCG
>DATMJU010000013.1:0-6143 GCA_035553795.1 Vicinamibacterales bacterium | reverse complement strand
GCCCGACCACACCGGCGAGCGCGCGCCCGACGTGCTTCAGCACCTCGTCGCCCGCCTTGCGGCCGAACTCGCGGTTGTAGGCGCGGAAGTGATCGACGTCGATGAAGATCAGCGTCAGCGGCAGGCCGTCGCGACGCGAGCGGCGCCACTCGCGCTCGAGAAACTCCAGAAACTGCTCGTGATTGGCGACGGCGGTAAGGTGATCCTCCGTGCTGAGGCGCTGCAATTGAATGCGCGCCGACTCGAGCTCCGTCGTCCGGTTCTCGAGCGAGCGTTCCAGTTCAGCGTTTTTCGTCAGCAGCCGCTGGCGGCTGACGTACGCCCAGACGCCGAAAGTTGCCAAAGCGCCGATCAACGCTGCGACGATCGGCAGCCAATCCTGCACGGGTCCCTCCACCTACGTTCGCGGCCGGCTAAACGTAAGGCATTCTACCCCGTCCATAGGGCATCACCGAGTATCATTCTGTCCCGACAAAATCGGAAATTGGTGCCTGACACCAATTTCCGATTCTGGGTCGAAACCGCCGATCCAAATTGGTGCCTGACACCGATTTGGATCTAGTACGTAGAAGTTCGGAAGGTGTCGCAACTATTGACATCGCCGGTCTGCAGCCCCTGCCGCAGCCAGCGCGCGCGTTGCTCTGACGTGCCGTGCGTGAAGCTCTCCGGCGATACGCGTCCGCCGGTCAGGCGGTCGTCGCCAATTGCCGCCGCGGCACTCAGGCCCTCCTCGACGTCGCCCTCATCCAGCAGCGCTTTCTTGTTGGCGTGGTGGCCCCACACGCCGGCATAGCAATCCGCCTGCAACTCGAGTTGCACTGACAGCGCATTCGCGTTGGCGCTGCCGCGCTGCTGCGCTTCGGCAACCTGGCGATTCGTCCCCAGCAGGTTCTGCACGTGATGCCCGACTTCGTGGGCGACGACGTAGGCCTGGGCGAAGTCACCGGGCGCGCCGAAGCGGCGATCGAGCTCGCGGAAGAACGCGAGGTCGAGATAGACCTTTTGGTCGGCCGGGCAATAGAAGGGACCACTCGCCGACGAGGCCGACCCACACGCGGACTGCACGGCGTTTTCGAACAACACCAGCACGGGCTGCTGATACTGGCGGCCGCCCGACGAGAAGATGCGGGTCCAGGTTTCTTCCGTGTCGCCGAGCACGACCGACACAAACTCGGCCGCGGGATCGTTGGTCGGCGCCCCGGTGGGCGCGGACTGCGTCTGCTGTGGCTGCACCTGTTCGGCCATCTCGAGCAGGGCCAGTGGGTTCGTACCGGTCAGGCACGACACGGCGAGGATCAGCAGCAGCATGCCTGCGCCTCCCCCTCCAATCGTTCCCATACCGAGTCCCCGGCGATCCTCAATGTTGGTACTGCGGCGTCCGCCTTCCCATCTCATGCCGTCCCTTATGCCAGAAGCAGGCCAATTTCACTACCGCTTAATCACGGTCCAGCCTGTGCCTCGATTCCAGACGTGGACTTCGGGCGGGCCGTTCCGGAACGGGCACGCCGCGCGGCCGTGATCCAGCCTCCCGTCGCGTTCCAATCTGTCGTGGGTCTCCCAATATCGCTGGCTGTACGTCGCGCTCACCAGGTCGAGCGAGGAGCTGAATTCATAAATCGCATCGGCGGCGCCCTGCCCGTCGAGCGGCGGGAACTCCACGGTCCGGACCATCAGGCGATCGCCGGCCCGCTCAATGAGCGCGCGATTGAAGCGCGACTGCGTCGCGAGGTTGACCTCGGAGCGCGGCATCACGGCGAGTCGAATGGGCTGGTTCTTTCCACACGTGGCGCAGTGGTGCTGCGAGCCCGGTTCCTCGGGCGTTTGCGCGTCGAGATCAGCGGGATCAAGCAGTCCCACCAGCCCGCCGTTGCGCGCCTCGTGGAATCCGCCAAACACCAAGCGGTCGCGCGCGATCCAGTGGAGCTGCTCAATCCATCCGTGGTTGGCGTAGGTGCCGATCCGGTTGCCGCGGTCGTCGAGGATGGCAATCAGGCTTGGACTCCATACCCAGTGATGCGCAGCTACCGCCAGCCGCCTCGGCGAGGAGTCCTCGATACCGAACGCGGTGATCGCCCAGGGCGCCGTGTAGTTGATGCCGCCAAACTGCACGTTGTCGAAGAAGCGGAACGTGAAGCGAGGCTTGCCGGCCGGATCCAGCGACGTGAACTCGCCGCCATCGCCGCTGCTGTCGCTGCGCCGGAGGCGTTGCGAGGTGATGTAGAACACCCCCGGGTCATCGCCTCCGACCACCCGCACCGTCTCACTGACGCCTGATCCAATATGCCGATAGCCGTCTTCGAGCCGATGCACCCACAGCTGCCGCCCATCCCCGTCGGACGCGGTCAGCTCACGCTCGGTCAGGTGCACCTGCAGCTTCGACACATCGACGCGTGGCCCCTGCCAGAGCCAGAACACGGTGAGGATGGCGACAAGCGCTGCACCCGATGCGATGAACAACCCGATCGATCGGCTCCGAACAGGCGGAGGCTTCACCTCATCGGGCTCCGCCGGCTCCGCAGATTCCTGCGTTGCGGACTCGAGCCACCGATCGATCTCACCGGTGTACGCGAACACCGAACTGCCTTTGCCGCCGGGCACGCGGTGCACCGGCAGACCCCGGGTGCGCTCCCATCGGCGAACCGTGCCGGCATCCCGCCCCAGGTAGGCCGCAATGGCCTTCCAGGAATCGAGCCGCTCCCCGCGATCCTGCCCGCTGTCAGCGCCGGTCATTGTGGATGTTTACGCCCGGAAGACGGACGCGCAGCGGCATTTTCCTCCCGAATGGCCACTAATGCACGCATTTCACCGTTGCCCGTCCCCCTTCACGCGGCTATTTCTATCCGGCCTGAGATCGTGAACAATCGCACCCCCGGAGTCCCCCAATGAAACAGGCCCTGCTGATCACGGCGCTCGCGGTGATGGCCCTGATGCCGGCTGCCGCGCAGTACACGAAGATCGACCCGCGACCGCTTCCCACGGATCCCGCCTACGTGATGATCGACGACATGCTGTTCGACGTCACCGATCGGGTGCCGGATCGCGCCGGGCAGATCATGCCGATGGGCGCCACCCTCGACAGCAACGACGTCACCTGGAGCCAGAAGTACAACGGCTGGGAGGGCGGCGTCATGCCGATCGAATTCGACGGCAGCATCTCCCAGGCGCGCCGTGACACGGTGATGAACATCTGCAACAACGTCTGGGGCAACGGCACCAACTTCATCTGCGTGCCACGCACCAGCCAGCTTGGCTATCTCTATGTCGACGACACGGAAGACAGCTCCCGTTCGTCGGATTGCTTCAGCGCCGTCGGCCAGGCTCGACGGCTCACACGCTACACCATGAACCTCGGCGATCGCGGCTGCTGGTCGAACCACACGGTGGCCCATGAACTGGGCCACGCGATGGGGTTCATCCACGAGCATCAGCGGCCCGATCGTGACAGCTACGTCACGATCGACACCTCCAACGTGCGGACAATCTCCATGGGCAACTTCAACCGCATCACCAGCCTGGTCGATCGCCAGACCACCTACGACTTCAGCTCGGTGATGCACTACTCCGCCAACGCCTTTGCCATCGATTCGAGCCGGCCGACGATCATTCCGCGACCGGGATACAGCGCGCCGTCGAACATGGGGTCGACCTATCCGCCGACCCTGACCGATCGCACGGCGCTGTTCAACCTGACGAGCAACTATTTCCGCTCCCTCCCGGTCGTCAACGTCACGCCCACCCAGCGATTCGATCGCACGGACTTCCTCGACGCCATGGAGCGGCTCGACGCGTTTTACCGCAGCCCGCTCGGCCTGATGCGCTCGAACGGCCTGTCGATCAACGGCCGCCCGGATTTCCTTGGCATCGCCACCTGGATCTTCGACATCTACCTCCAGGGCCGGTCCGCCGGCTTGTCCGCCGACATGAGCTTCGGTTGCGTCGTCACGGACATCACGCAGAGCGCGGAGTGGAAGGGCAAGCATCCGACGTGGACGTCAGGCACGCGCGGCCGCATCAACGGCAGTGTCAGCTTCGACCGCAACGAGTTCCTGAACGTGTTGAACCAGCTCGACGCGTTCTATGCCGCGCCAGAGGGACTGCAGCGCCCGAACGGACTCTCGATCTCAGGCGGACCGGACTTCCTCGGCATCGCCACCTGGATTTTCGACATCTACCTGAACGCGCGCCTCGGCGGCGTGTCCTCGGCGAACGCGTGGACGCGCGTGCAGGATGCGATTCGGGCGACCGACGAGTGGAGGGCCAAGCACTAAGGGCCTGGCGCGAAAGGCTCGCCCTGAGCTACGCCGCGTCTTCCGGCGTTCCCGGCAGGAGCGGCTCGAGCTCCAGCGCCCGTGAGCCGTTCTCCGTGCACACGGCGTACTGCGTCTCGCCCGAGCGATACATCGACACGCCGGCGTACTCGCCCTTCTTATTGAGCACGAAGAAGCGGATGTTGAAGTTGGGGTTGCCCTTGCCATTCAACAGCCGCTTCTCAACCGTGTTGTCCTTGATGCGCTTCAGCGCCTCCATGCCGGCGTCCTTCGGTGACAGACCCCGGCGCATCGACTCGACGATCAGGAACGAGGACAGGTTGTAGATGTTGGCTTCGCCTCGCCCCGTGGAACCGGCGGCGCCGATCTCATTGTCGACATAAAGCCCCGCGCCGAGGATCGGCGAGTCGCCGGTGCGCCCGGGAATCTTCCACGCCAGCCCGCTCGTCGTCGTCACGCCGCAGATATCACCGGTGGGACCGATCGCGTCGCAGTTGATGGTGCCCCAGAAGCTGCCCTCGCGAATCAGGCCGTCGCGCACCATGGAGAGGCCGGCCGCAAGGCCGGCGGCGCCGTACATATCGCCGGGATCCTTCTGGTGCTTGGGGATCGGCTTGCGGGCATCGCCGTTGGGATCGAGCCAGCGTGACGGATCGACGCGGCTCTTCCACTCGCGCCACAGCTTGCGTGAGTTCTCGGTGTTGAGATCGTCCTCGACCTTGAAGCCCATCTGGCGCGCGAACTGTGTCGCACCGTCGCCGACCAGCAAATGATGATCGGTGTAATCCATTACCGCCTGCGCCACCAGAGACGGCGTGCGCACGCCCTGGATGCAGGCCACCGCACCGGCCCGCTTCCTCGGTCCGTGCATGCACGACGCATCGAGCTCGATGACGCCGTCGGCGTTGGGCAAGGAGCCGTAGCCGATGCCGGTTTCGAGCGGATCGAGCTCGGGAATGTTGACGCCGGCAATCAGCGCGTCGAGGACGTCCTTACCTTCGGTGATCAGCCTGAAGGCCCGCTCGACGGCGTTCTCCGTGCCGCCGTTCTTGAACTCCCAGCCCGAATAGTCCGAGATGACCACGGGCTTCACCGTGCGCTGAATCAGCAGTTCCGCCGACCTCGCTTCCGCCCGGCCAGGCGTGACAAGGCTCGCCGCGGCCACGGTGGCTGAGGTGGACTTGAGGAAATCGCGTCGGGTGATCATGCGGCGCAGCCTATCAAAGAACCGGCGCGCGCTTCCACGCTAGAATCGGCTCGCCATGGCCCTTTCCCGTCGAGACTTTCTCGGCGCCACCGCGACCGCGGCGGCGCTCCGGCTCCCCGATCTGCGCGGCGCCGGCGAGCAGATCGCGCGGGAAGATCCGCTCGGGGTGCGGAAGGACTTCCCCGCTCTTCGCGACTACACCTTCCTGAACACGGCCTACACCGGGCTGATTCCGCAGCAGGTCGTCGAGGCCGGCCGCGAGTGGCTGGCCAACCGCGCCGGCCGCACCTACACCGTCGGCGAGATGCTGGCGAAGGCGGATGAAGTGCGGAAGCAGTACGCCGGCATGTTCGGCGCCGGCGAAGACGAAATCGCGTTCTTGTCGTCCACGAGCGAAGGCGAGAACCTGGTCGTGAACTCGATCGACTTCAAGGCCGGCGACAACGTGGTCTATGACGACCTCGTCTATCCCAGCACGCCGGTGATCTACCAGCGGCTCGCGGACACCAGGGGCGTGGAGATTCGCGTCGTGAAGAGCCGCAACGGCGCGGTCCCGCTCGAATCATTTGCGAAGGCCGTGGACAAGCGGACCCGTTTGCTCTCGGTGGCGTGGACCAACAACAACAGCGGCTACCGCCACGACATGAAGTCGCTGGCCACACTCGCGC
>DATMJU010000012.1:0-4532 GCA_035553795.1 Vicinamibacterales bacterium | reverse complement strand
GCTCGGGATGCGCCGCGACCTACGCGATCACGCGTGGCGTGCCGCGCTTCGTCGGCAACGACGGATACGTCGGCAGCTTCTCCTACGAGTGGAACAAGTGGAACCGCGTGCAGCTCGATATCGCCAACGGCGGCCGCGAGTCCGAAGACACGTTCATGGAGAAGACCGGATTCACGCAGGCCGATCTGGGCGGCAAGGTGGTGCTCGATGTGGGCTGCGGCGCGGGCCGGTTCCTTGACGTGGCCTCGCGCTGGGGCGCGCGGACGATCGGCATCGACTTCTCGTTCGCGGTCGAAGCGTCGCAGCGCAACGTCGGCGATCGCCCGAACGTGGACGTCATCCAGGCCGATGTTTTCCGCCTGCCGTTCAAGGACGAAGTGTTCGACGTCATCTTCTCGCTGGGCGTGCTGCATCACACGCGCGATACCCAGGAGGCGTTCCTTTCGCTGCCGCGCCACTTGAAAGCCGACGGCGAGATCGCGGTGTGGCTGTACTACTACACCGACAAGGTCTACAACGCGGCCAGCGACTTCTGGCGCTGGACGTTCCGCCACATGCCGCACAAGGTGACGTATGCGTTCTGCTGGCTGATCGTCGCCTTGTTCTCGGATCTGTTCCGCATGCCCTTCATGCAGAAGCTGCCATGGGCTCACTTCCGCCGTATCCTGCCGGTCAATACGCACGATCAGTGGAGCTGGCGCGTCCTCGATACCTTCGACTGGATCTCGCCCCGCTACCAGGACAAGGACTGCTCGCCCGAACGCGTCATCGGCTGGTGCCACTCCGCAGACCTTCGCGATGTGGAGATTCTCAGCTTCCCGACCTCGATTCGCGCCCGCAAGGACGAGCAGCGCAAGTTGCCGCTCGTGAAGCACCTTCCGGATCTTGGCGCTCAACGGCTGGTGGTGTTCGGTGCATCCGCAGCCGGCAAGCTCGCCTTCGAGCAACTGGACAAGCTCGGCGTCCGCGCGCAGGTGGTGGCCGTGGTCGATAACGATCCCGCGAAGGCCGGAACGATCTTCGAAGGCCACGAAGTGTGCGCCTTCAGCACGCTGCCGCGCGACACCTACGACCGCGTGATCATCGCGTCGCAGTTCGGCCTGCCGGCCATCTCGCAGCAGCTCACCGAAGAAGGCCTGGTCGAGCGCCGCGACTTCATGTCGCTGGCCGCGGTCGAGAACATGGCTCCCTTGATGCGCCTCGTCGCGCAGATGCAGGCGTAGCAGCTATGTGCGGGATCTGCGGCATGGTCGGGCAGCCGGATCGCGCTGCCCTCGGCAGGATGGCGGCGGCGATGTGGCATCGCGGGCCGGATGACGATGGCTTTTTCTTCGATCATTCGGCGGCGCTGGGCTTCCGGCGGTTGTCGATCATCGATGTGGCCGGCGGGCATCAGCCGCTGACCAACGAAGACCATTCGCTGCACCTTGTCTTCAACGGCGAGATCTACAACCACGTCGAGTTGCGCAAGGGGCTGCAGGCCCGTGGTCACCAGTTCCGTACCAGTTCAGACGGCGAAGTCATCCTCCATCTCTACGAAGAGAAGGGAGCATCGCTGGTCAACGATCTCAACGGCATCTTCGCGTTCGCGCTGTGGAACCCGCGCGAAGAGCAGATGGTGCTGGCGCGCGATCATCACGGCGTCAAGCCGCTCTACTACGCGAATCGTCGGGGACAGCTGACGTTTGCCTCCGAACTGAAGGCGATGGTGGCGAGCAGCCGCATATCGCGCGCCATCGATCCGCAGGCCGTCCATCAATATCTGCAGTTCCAGGCGGTGCCCGCGCCGCTCTCGATCCTCGAAGACGTCAAGCAGCTTCCTCCGGGCCGCGTGCTGATTCACCGTCGCGGTGATGTCCGCATCCAGTCGTACTGGACCCCCGTGAGGCAGGCTGACGATACCGTCACTTCCTTCGAAGATGCGAAGACGATCGCGCTCGATGGTCTACGTGCCGCCGTGAAGCGCCAGATGATGTCGGAACGCCCGCTGGGCGTGTTCCTGTCTGGTGGTGTGGATTCAAGCGCGCTGGTGGCGCTCGCCTCGGAGCACGTGTCGCATCCGCTGAAGACGTTCTCGGTCGGATTCGATGGCGGCCCGGATGAGGCCATGCTGACCGAATGGCCGTGGGCGCGGAAGGTCGCCGAGCGCTACGGCACCGATCACCAGGAGTTCGTCCTCACCGAGGCGATGTTCCGCGACGCCATGCCGCACACGCTGTCGGCGATGGACATGCCGACGTCCGACGGCATCAATTCGTACTGGGTCTCACACGCGGCGGCGAAGCACGTCACCGTGGCGCTGTCGGGGACCGGCGGCGACGAGCTGTTGCTCGGCTACGCGCGCGACGCCCATTTGCTGCGGCGATTCGCGGAGGGCAAGGCCATCGAAGGCCTGCCGGCCGACTACGTTCGCCAGATCGCCCGCGTGCTGGATCGCCTGCCGCAGGGACGATTGTGGCCCCGCGTCGAGCGCTGGCTGGATGCCGTCAAGGCCTACGCGCTCCTCGACGAACAGTTCGTGACCCCGGCAACCATGGGGATCTTTGCGAGCGAGCATAGCCTCGCTGCGCTGGCGCCCGAGCTGAAGCAGGCCGCCGTATCTGGTCCTTCGGCCGTGGATCTCGTCCGCGATGACATTGCGCCGGATCTCGATCGCCCCGGCGACTGGCTGCTGCGCCTCGAACAGCGCGCGTATCTCTCGTACGTGCTGCTGCGCGACATCGATGCGATGTCGATGGCGCACTCGCTTGAAGTGCGTGTGCCGTTCCTCGATCCTCAGTACGGCGCCGAGCTGGCGCGCATTCCCTGGGAAATGAAGTTCGGCAACGGCGTCGGCAAGGCGGTGTTGAAGGAAGCGCTGCGCCCGTTGCTGCCCGAGGACGTGCTGTTCCGCCCGAAGATGGGATTCGGACTGCCGTACCCGCAGTGGATGCGCCGCTCGCTCGAGCCGATGGTCCGCGACATGCTCAATCCGTTCCGCGTGCGCCGCCGCGGCCTGTTCGATCCCGCTGAAGTCGATCGACTTGTCGCGCGCTTCTATGGCGGAGACGACGGGGCTTGGAGAAAGGTGTGGACGCTGTTCGTGATGGAAGGCTGGGCCACCGAGGTGCTGGATGCCGGCACCAGGACCGCAGCGAAGGGAGCGAGCAATGCCCACGCAGCCTGAGCACATCCTGCTGTTCCGTTCAGGTCGCCACCTCGGCACCGCCCTTGACCGCCTGCGTGAGGCCTATCCCGACTGCGATATCACGGTCGTGACCACGCCGGCCGCCGTGCCAGCGCTTGAAGCGCACGGCATCGACGCCAGCCATCGCATCGTGTTTGACAAGGCGCCGTTCTTCTCGCCGTGGGCGTTCCTTACGAGCGACGCCGGCGCGGAGGTTCGTCGTCGTCGCTTCGATCGCGTGTGCGTGCTATGGCACGACCAGGAAGGAACGGGGCAGTCGAACGTCGATCGCACGGCGCTGACTGTGTCGCCACTCAGGTTCACGGCAATCACTCCTGACGGCACGCTGGCCGAGCAATGGCCGGGTGCGGCCTTGGTCCGCGAGGCCGTTCGCGGTGTTGCATCGGTTGCACTTGGCGCTGCGATCGTGACGCTGTTGTTCGTGCCGGCGAGAATCGCGAGGGCGATCCGCTCATGACCCGCCTGTCCGTCCTGATGCCGGTGCGAAACGGCATGCCGTATCTGCCAGAGGCGGTTGGCGGCATCCTCGCTCAGACGTTCAACGACTTCGAGCTGCTCGTGATCAACAACGGCAGCACGGACGGGACGATCGAGTACCTACGCACATTGCGCGACCCGCGTCTGCGCGTGCTGTCGCCGGGCGACATCGGGCTGGCGCGTTCGCTGAACATTGGACTCGCGCAGGCGAAGGGCCGCTACGTCGCCCGCCACGACGCCGACGATCGATCGACGCGGGACCGTTTCGCGAAGCAGGTCGCGTTTCTCGACGCCAACCCCGGCATCGCGGTGCTCGGCACCTGCGTGAACTTCGTTGACGAGCATGGCGATGAGGTCAAAGACCAGTGGACGCAGGTCATCCGCGATCAACAGGACCCTGCGCAGACACCGGAGCAGATCCTGGCGATGATGCCGCTGACCTGCTGCATCGCGCACGGTTCGGTGATGATGCGGACCGCCGTGGCGCTCGGCGCCGGCGGCTACAACCCCGCGACGGTTCCCGCGGAAGACTACGACCTGTGGCTTCGCCTGCTCCCTGACTACAAGATCGCGAAACTGCCGGATCGTCTTTACGACTATCGCGTCCACGGCGATCAATCGAGCGGTGCGAGGAGATCCGAGCAACAGGCGCGGACGATCGAGGCGAAGCTTCGCTACGTGAGGAGGCAGGTGCCTGAGCTACCGCGGCCGGTGCGCCTCGTGCTGCCGTGCGACAACTACGGCGCGACGCTCTTCAGGCGCTTCGGCCCGGCCCAGGGCTACGACCCCTCGATCCGTGCCAGCGCCGTCGCCCGCGGTACTGATGTCGTTGCGGTCACCGACTTCTCAGCGATCCCTTACTACCAGC
>DATMJU010000011.1:0-2078 GCA_035553795.1 Vicinamibacterales bacterium | reverse complement strand
GTACTCATCCTTCAGCAAACCACGCTGGAACAGCGCCGCCGTCATCGTGTAGCGCGGCACGCCGATCCGTTTGCCTTCCAGATCCTTCGGCGACTTGATGTGCTTCTTGTTGATGTAGATGAAGCCGTGGCGGAACACGCGCGATGCGAACACCGGCAGCGCCACAAACGGGCATTGTCCGGCCGAGAAGCGCGAGATGTACTCCGACGACGAGAACTCGCAGACGTCGAACTCCTGCCGCGCCGCCATCCGGTCGAAAATGACGCGCGGGTCATCCTGCACGAGAAAATTCAGATCGACGCCTTCAACCTGAACGTCGCCCGTATAGAGCGCGAGCATGCGGTCATAGAGACCGCACGCGAAAGTCAGCGGCACTTTGGACATTCAAACTCCCCACCCGAACGCGAGCCTGGTCCGGGCCGCGACTGTCGGTACCAGTGTAACAAATCCGGCCTCGGGTGGCCGTCCGCGAGGTGGCCGCGGCACTGACCCAGTATTCCGCCGAGGAAGCGGAGGACGTCGCGCTCACGCCAGATCAACGCCCCGAGGAATCGGCACAGACTGCGACGTTTTTCCTTCTATCTTCAAAGACATCCAGCCTGCCCATTGACACTGTCCACACTGATCCACAGCCCTACGGCGAAGGAAAGGAACTGTTCACCTACGCGTCGCATTGATGCCGCATACGGGAATGATACCGCACCCTAGTGGGGGCCCATTCCTTTAGGAGCCCGAAATGCAGAATCTCGAATCGGTGGGTGGCCGTTCCCATTATTACGTCGTTTATGACGGCGGATGGCTCATCCAGTGCGACGGTGAGAATTCCGAGCCGTACCAGGATAAGCAGGACGCATTCCGCGACGCAGTGGCCCTCGCCCACCTCGACACCCGCAATGGCCGCGAAGCCCACGTCATCGTGCAAAGCGACGACTGTTTGTTCCGCCCGGCATGGGATTCGAGCCGCGATACCTACCCGCCGCCTCTGGTTCCCGAACTCTGAGAAATCTGCTGGTATTCCAGGCAGATTCCGTTAACGATCGCGCATCAGCGTTGATCGTTTGAGGGCTGGCGTCCGTGTCGCGATGCAATAGAATGCGCCGCGACGCAGACGAGACAATCATGCCAGCAAGGCCCTCGTCATGACTGACTTCACTTTGGTACCCGGCACGCAGCCCGGCTCACGAAATCAGCGCACGATGGATCACTCGCCGCGCGTGCTGATCGTCGAGGACGAGCTGTTGGTGGCATGGCATCTGGAATCGCTCGTGCGAGACCAACACCTCGAGGTGTGCGGGCTCGTCCCGGACGGCCAGGGCGCCATTGAGCAGGCGGCGGATCTGGACGTCGATCTGATCCTGATGGACATCCGGTTGGCCGGGCGGATGGACGGCATCGAGGCGGCGCGCAGAATTCGCGAAAGCCGCAAGACTCCGATCATTTTCATCACAGCGCACGGCGATCCGCAGACGCGGATGCACATCGATCAGATCATGCCCGGCGTGCCGGTGCTCGCGAAGCCGGTCTCGAAAGACCGGCTTCGGGATGCGATTGCGTCGGTGTTGAAGCTCTAGCTCGTCAGGTTACGGCCGTCGGAGCCAGCGCCTCGATGTCGGTGACGACGTCGATGATCACCGGGCGATTGGCGGCGAGACCCTGCGCGAGCGCAGCGGGCAGGTCCTTCGGATTCTCCACGCGGATACCCACCGCGCCCATCTCCTCGGCGATTCGCGCGAAGTTCGTCTTCCTGAACGTCCAAAGCTCGCGCGCCTGTTCGGTTTGCGTGCCGCCGTAGACGCGATCGAACCCGCGCTTGGACTGATTGCCGCCGCCGTTGTTGTTCACGACCGTCACGGCGTTGATCTTCCAGCGCACCGCCGTCTCAATGTCGCCGATGTGGTACCAGAAGCCCGCATCGCCGGTGAACGTGACGACAGGACGATCCGGCGCGCCGCACTTGGCGCCGAGCCCTGCCGGAAACGCCCAGCCGAGATGGCCGGCGGAGCGCATGTAGCTCTGCTTGTCGGTGCGCAGATCGTACATGCCGCCCATCCACATGCCGGCGTGGCCGGTGTCGACGC
>DATMJU010000010.1:0-12997 GCA_035553795.1 Vicinamibacterales bacterium | reverse complement strand
AGTACAAGTATTCCAAGTACGTCCCCAACCTCCTCGACGACCTCGACATGGACGAGCTCATGTCGAAGCTCTCCGATCTGCTGATGTCGAGCGGATTCGGGAACCCGCGCGACACGGACGATGACAGCGATCGGACGATGCAGGCGTTGCACGACGCAATCCTCGAGGCGCTGTTCAACGGCGGCGTGCTGCCCGACGACATTCTCGAAAAGATGTTCGGCGATGCCGCCGAGGGCAACGAGGAACAGGCGCGCAACCAGCTCGACGAGCTGATCAAGGAAATCATCGAGCGGATGAAGGAGTCCGGCTATATCTCCACGCCGCCGGACCTCGAACCCGAAAAGGCGCGGCGGGCCATGGGCGGCGGCAGCGAGGGCGAACAGGAGCCGGGCGAGGTGAAGTTCGAGGTCACCGACAAGGCGCTCGACTTCCTCGGCTACAAGGCCCTCCGCGATCTTCTCGGCTCGTCCGGCCATAGCAGCACCGGCCGCCACGACACGCGCGACCTGTCCACCGGCATCGAAACCAGCGGCGCGCCGAAGCCGTACGAATTCGGCGACGTCATGAACATCGACGCGACGGCGACGATTCTGAATGCGGTCGCGCGCAGGGATCAGGGATCAGGGAGCGGGGACCAGGGATCAGGGATTGAGATCGAGTACTCGGATCTGATGGTCGCCCAGGGCGAGTACCAGAGCTCGTGCGCGACGGTACTGATGCTCGACTGCAGCCACAGCATGATCCTCTACGGCGAGGACCGGTTCACGCCGGCCAAGCGCGTGGCGATGGCGCTGTCGCACCTGATCCGCACGCAGTACCCGGGCGACACGATCCACGCGGTGCTGTTCCACGACAGCGCCGAGGAAGTGCCGCTGCGCGAACTCGGCCGCGTCCGCGTGGGGCCGTACTACACCAACACCCGCGAGGGCCTGCGGGTCGCGCGCCGTATCCTGGAGAAGCAACGCAAGGACATGCGGCAGATCGTGATGATCACCGACGGCAAGCCGTCGGCGCTGACGCAGCCGGACGGCCGCATCTACAAGAATCCGTTCGGCCTCGACCCGATCGTCATCGGCGAGACGCTGGCGGAAGTGTCGGCGTGCGCCAAGGCCGGCATCATGATCAACACCTTCATGTTGGCGCGCGATTACGACCTGGTGGCGTTCGTCCGCCGCGTCGCGCAGATGTGCCGCGGCAAGGCCTACTTCACCACGCCCTACACGCTTGGCCAGTACGTCCTGATGGACTACATGGACAAGAAGACGAAGACCATTCACTGACATGCTCCCGTTCGTCGTCCCGATCTTTCCGCTGCCCAACGTCGTCCTGTTCCCGAACGTCTTCCTGCCGCTGCACATCTTCGAGCCGCGCTACCGGCAGATGACCGCCGACGCGCTGGCCGGCGACCGCATCATCGGCATGGTGATGCTGCGGCCTGGCTACGAGGATGACTATGAGGGCGCGCCACCCATCTACCCGGTCGGCTGCTCGGCGCTGATCACGCACTCCGAGAAGCTGGACGACGGGCGATACAACCTGGTGTTGCGCGGACTCGAGAAGTTTTCGATCCAGACCGAGGAGGCGCCGGCAGTGGGCCGGCTCTATCGCAGCGCGATCATTGCCCCGATCGACGAAGCGGTGCGCGCCAACGAGCGCGATGCGCTGCGCGAAACCCGCAAGCGGCTGCAGGAATTGCTCGTGCCGGTGTTCGACGGCAGCCTCGAAGCCCGCCTGCCCGAGGCGATGCCGGACGAGGATCTGATCAACGCCCTCGCGCAATACCTGGAATTCGATCCGATGGAGAAACTGGCCCTGCTCGAACGCCATGGCCCGCTCGAACGCTGCCGGTCGATGATCGAGTTGCTGGAAATGAAGGAGATGGGAGCAGGGATCGGGGACCAGGGGTCAGGGCACATTCACTAACTGATCCCTGATCCCCGATCCCTGATCCCTGATCCCTGATCAGTGGCTCATCGAGTACAGGACCGCGTTCAACCCCACCGCGTAGCCGTTCGGCGAGAAGTTGAAGAAGAATTCCGGGTCGTCGGCCTCCCGCTCCCACGAGTCGGCGATGTCGGTGTTGTGCGTCATCAGCACCATGATGCGGCCGTCCTTGTCGGTGATCGCCGCCATGTGCGCCTTCTCGCTGTATTCATCCATCTCCGACGTCGAGCCGCCGCTCATGCGCCAGAACTGCATCGACGGCACCTGCGGGATCTTCGCGATCGGAAACAGCATCCGGTAGATCGAATGCTCCGCGGTGATCTCCTTCACGGGGAATTCGCCCGGCGGCAACGCCTTGCCGATCTCGGCGACGAACGCCTCCCAGGCCCACGGGCCCCAGAAGTCATCAACCCAGAGGAAGCCGCCCTTCAACAGGTAATTGCGCAGCCCCTCTGCATCCGCGGACGAGAAACCCGCGCTGCCGGGATCCGACGCCATCACGAACGGGCACTGGAATAACTCGGGATCGGTCGGCCGCACGACCAGGTGATTCGGCTCGCCACGCAGTTGCCCGACCTGGACCTTCGTCAGTTCCGAGAGGCGAATCGAAAAGTTGATGTCGGCGTTTGGATAGTCGGTGCCCCAGCCAAGCCCGCGCTGCTGCGAGCGCACCTGGCGGTACATCAGGCGGCAGAAATGCCAGGAACCGTCGAAGTCGGTGGCGGTGGGAAACTTGGGCGGCGCGCCAACCTCGCCGCCCCATCCGCCGCGGCCGCCGAACCCGCGCTGCGCTTCTGCGAGCAAAGGAAGTAGCAAGAGGCAAGTAACAAGGAGCAAGAAAGGACGCTTCATTGGGTTCGTCTGCAACTGTCGCCCTCCTTGCTCCTTGCCCTTGCTCCTTACTACTTGCTACTTACTACTTGCTACTTGCTACTTGCTACTTCTCTTGGTCCGGTGAGTCGCCGGCGCATTCCACGGGTCTTCGGGCCAGGGATGCCTCGGGTATCGCCCGCGTAGTTCCTTCCGCACTTCCGGGTACGTTCGCTCCCAGAAGCTCTTCAGATCCTGCGTCGTCTGCACCGGGCGCGCGTTGGGCGCGAGCAGGAGAAAAGTGATCGGTGTCTTCGACCGGCCGATACGAGGTGTCTCGGCGAGCCCGAACAATTCCTGCAGCTTCACTGATACGGACGCGGTGCCGCCTTCACCGTAGTCGATCGTCATGTCGCGACCGCTCGGCACCGTCAGCGTGGCCGGTGCATTGCGCTCGAGTTGCTGCCTGACATCCCAGGGAAGATCGTCCTCGCGGAGCCGGACATCTTCCAGTCTGCGCGCCGAGCGTGAAGCCGACGCGATTAACTCCGCGCGATCCGCCTCGATGCCTGCGAAGTCGAGGCGGCGAAGGAGCTGAAGGCTGTCCTCGTCGGGTCCGCGATCGAGCCACGCCTTGGCGAGGATCTCCGCGCGACGCTCGTCGGTCGGCGCGATGGCACGCTCGCGAAGCGGCACCTGGTCGTACCAGTCGATTTCCGTAGCCCGAACGGTGCCCGTGTTGCGATCGAGCTCGTGACGCGTTTCGAAGCGGGTGGCTTGAAGCCACGCCGCATCGATCGGAATCGCCTCCCGAATCAGCGCCTCGGTTGCGCCGGACGAGCGCCCGCTCGTCACATCCAGCGCGATGACCCACTCGCTGCCGGTGGCGTCGCTCTCGCGCACTAATGCTGCGCCGTGACCGGTCGCGAGCGTGTACTTGTCTGCCTGTCTGCGCCGGGCGACGCGATCCGGGTAGCCGGCGAGCAGTGATTGCCGGAGTTCCCCCTCGGTGATGTGTGGTCGATGCGCTTTGCCGAGCAGATGCCTCGCCGTTGCGGCGAGTTGGTCGGCAACCTGCTTCACATGAAATGCCGCGCGCGCGCCAGGTTCCGAGAGGCGCGCACATTCCGCGCAGCCTTCGACCGAGCCATGCGACCTGAGCAGCACACGGCCCAGACGCGGATGTAGCGGCAGCCGCAGCAACAAGCGGCCTGCCGCGGTGATCTTCCCGTCTTCGATCGCGCCGAGGCGCTCGAGGAGCGTCATGGCTGCGTCGATGCGCTCCTGGGACGGCCGATCGAACCAGTCGAACGTGTCGGGCGAGGCTCCCCATGCAATCACCGACAGGATCGGTCCGGCGAGATCGACGCGGTGAATCTCTGCCTCTCGATGCGGCCGCAGGCGATCCCGCGCATCCCAGAGCCGTCGCGCGATGCCGGGTCCAAGCCGCGCCGCTCGTCCGGCGCGCTGATCCGCGCTGTCGAGCGTGATCCTTTCCGTCGCCAGCGCGTCGACGCCGCGCCCGGCATCATAACGAGCGACCTTGTGCAGGCCGGAATCGATCACTGCCGACACGCCGGGCACCGTGAGCGATGTCTCGGCGACGTTGGTAGCGACGATGATCCGCCGCCGGCCTCCGGCCGACAGGGCGGCATCCTGCGCGTCGCCGTCGAGCGAGCCGTGCAAGGGGACGACGTCGAGATCGTGCGCGCGCGCAAGAACTGCGCATGCGCCGATCGCGTCGTTGATCTCGCGAACGCCGGGCATGAAGCAGAGGACGTTGCCGTTGCTGCGCGGCAACAGCGCGCCGACCGCGTCAGCGATCCGTTCCCCAGGTGCATACTCGACGGTCAGCGGATGCAGTGTGCCGGGCACGTCGATGACCGGGCAGCCGCCAAGGAATGACGCCACCGGCGCGGTGTCGAGCGTCGCCGACATCACCAGGATTCGGAGATCGGATCGCGCGAGCCACGCCTGCCTCGCGAGGGCCAGGCCCAGGTCGGCGTGGACGCTGCGCTCGTGAAACTCATCGACGATCAACGTGGTGACGTCGCTCAGCAGCGGATCGTCCTGCAGATAGGCGGTGAGGATGCCTTCGGTGACCACGACGAGCTTCGACTCGCGTGAGAACTGCCGCTCGAAGCGAATGTGCCAGCCGATCTCCCGGCCGATGGTCCAGCCGCGCTCTTCGGCAATGCGCCGCGCCATTGCGCGGGCCGCCAGTCGTCGAGGTTGCAGCAGCAGCACACGGCCGCGATCGATCAGCGCCGGCGGAATGCGCGTCGTCTTTCCAGCGCCGGGCGCAGCGGTCAGGACCGCCGCCCGATGAGTGTCGAGCGTGGCGCGGACGGTATCGACGAAGGAATCGACTGGCAGGGTCTGCGGCACGGAGTATCATCAAAGCTTACCGCCAAGGGTATCCGCGGCGGCCAGTTGGCAGTTCGCCGGTTGGCAGTTCGCTGGATTGAGAGAGTCCCTGGAACCTGATCCGGTTCAGACCGGCGGAGGGAGAGCGGAGATGAAGAAGTCCACGCCAGTGCCAACGGTCTCGACGTACGAAGAGGCCTTTCCCAATTCACAGAAGGTCTACGAGACCGAGCTGCGCGTGCCGTTCCGCGAGGTGACACTCGGCGGCGGCGAGAAGCCGGTGCGCCTCTACGACAGCAGCGGGCCGCAGGGCCACGATCCGCGGCACGGACTGCCGAAGATGCGCGAAGCGTGGGTCGCGCCGCGCCGAGCGGCCGCGAAAGCCGGGCAGCCGGTGACGCAGTTGCACTACGCCCGCAAGGGCGAGATCACGCCAGAGATGCAGTACATCGCGACGCGTGAAGGCCTGCCCGCCGATTTCGTCCGCGATGAAGTGGCGCGCGGCCGCGCCATCATCCCCGCCAACATCAATCACCCCGAGCTCGAGCCGATGATTATCGGCCGCAACTTCCTGGTGAAGATCAACGCCAACATCGGCAACTCCGCGGTGTCGTCTTCGATCGAAGAGGAAGTCGAGAAACTGCGGTGGTCCACGCTATGGGGCGCCGACACGGTCATGGATCTGTCCACCGGCAAGAAGATCCATGAAACGCGCGAGTGGATCATGCGCAACTCACCGGTGCCGATTGGCACCGTGCCGATCTACCAGGCGCTCGAGAAGGTTGGCGGCCGCCCCGAAGATCTGACGTGGGAGATCTACCGCGACACGCTGATCGAACAGGCCGAGCAGGGCGTGGACTACTTCACTGTCCACGCCGGCGTGCTGCTGCGCTACATCCCGATGACCGCCAAGCGCCTGACCGGCATCGTGTCGCGCGGCGGTTCGATCCTGGCCAAGTGGTGCCTCGCGCATCACAAGGAGAACTTCACCTACACGCACTTCCGCGAGATCTGCGAAATCATGAAGGCCTACGACGTGTCGTTCTCGCTCGGAGACGGCCTGCGCCCAGGCTCGATCGCCGATGCCAATGACGAGGCTCAGTTCGCCGAGCTGAAGACGCAGGGCGAGCTGACGAAGATCGCGTGGGAATACGACGTTCAGGTGATGAACGAGGGTCCCGGCCACGTCCCCATGCACCTCATTCGCGAGAACATGGAGAAGCAGTTGGAATGGTGCGCTGAAGCGCCGTTCTATACGCTCGGACCTCTGACGACGGACGTCGCTCCAGGATACGACCACATCACCTCGGCGATCGGCGCCGCCATGATCGGCTGGTACGGCACCGCGATGCTCTGCTACGTTACGCCGAAGGAACACCTCGGCCTCCCGAATCGCGAAGACGTGAAGGCGGGCGTCATTGCCTACAAGATCGCCGCGCACGCCGCGGATCTTGCCAAGGGCCATCCGCGGGCGCGCGTCTGGGACGACGCGCTTTCGAAGGCACGATTCGAATTCCGCTGGGAGGATCAGTTCAATCTCTCGATGGATCCGGTCACCGCGCGCGCGTATCACGACGAAACGCTGCCCGCCGACGGCGCAAAAGTCGCGCACTTCTGCTCGATGTGCGGCCCGAAGTTCTGCAGCATGGAGCTCACGCAGCAGGTGCGCGCCGAAGCGGCAAAGGGGATGGACGAGAAGTCGGCCGAGTTCCGGAAGAGCGGGAGCGAAATCTACATCGGCAAGTCGGAGCCCGCGGCGCCGTAGCCCGCGAAGGGCTAACGCCGCTCCAACATCGCTTTCAGCCGCGCGTATCCCGAGCTTGAGTTCGAGATGCGCGTGAGGGAATCGGCGAATTGCTTCTCGCCTTTCCTGGCGGCCATTGCCTGCTGCACCAGTCCAGACGCTTCCTGCAGCAGGCGTTGCGCTTCTTCAGCAGTGGTCGCATCGTAGGCCATCGCCTCTAGAGGGCCACGGCGAGGTTGTGCAGCCGAAAGGCATCATGTTTCGCGACGGGATGCGACGGTCGCTCCTGCAGCGCCGCGCGCCACTCCGCCCACCACCCGTTCACGGCCAGGGCGTTCAGGCGATCGACTTCGTCGGTGCGCGCCAGTAGCACCTTCACCGGCTCGCGGGCTGGCGTCACGAGCGCCGCCGACTTTTGCGCGGCCCGCTCGATCAGCGCATCCTCTATTTCGGCCATCGTCGGCGCGCCCTCTTCAACCAGCCGGTCCGACTGATACGTGACGCGCGCCGTTTCATCGGCGAGGACGTCGGTGCCGCGTCGCACCTCGATGCGTACGTTCGCCGTGACGTTGTCGACCACGTTCGGCTTGTTGCGCCCGTAGTCGAACACCGGCTCCGGCTTGGTATTGCCGTCACCGTCCATCACAGTCTGCGACCCGATCTGCCGCAGTTCGGAGACGTACCGCGTGCCTTGCCGTCGCGCGTGCGTCCAGTTTGTGAGAGTCACCACCACTCGCATCTGGCCATTGCTGTCCGCAGCGGCGAGCATGCGATCGTTCCGGGACATTTGCGTCGTGATCGCCTCTGCGAGACGCGGCACCAACCGCTCGGGAGCGCTCGATCGATTCTCGACCTCGACGTGAAATGACCCGGCCGGCAGCAGGATAGCGGGCGGGACGACGGGGAAGAGGCTGATCTCCGTGGCGCTTGGCGGGAGGCCGCGCCGAAACTGGGCGCCGGCAGGTGTTCCTGCCAGTACGAACACCGCGGCAACCGTGATGAGGCGCGAGGTCTTCATGCGCGCATTATCCGGCAGCGCGCGGCACGAGGGAAGCCCTACGGGCGGGGTGGCGGGACGATCTGAATCACGGTGGGGAACCGTGCGGGCGTCCCGTCCGCCTTGGGATTGGGATAGCCGGCCGAACCGCCAAACGTGTAGTCCTTGATCGTCACGCTCGGCGCAAACGCCATCGACTCATCGCGGAATCGCGCGGTTTCGAACTGGTGCGTCGGCGGGGCCTCGAACAGCTCGTCACCCTTCGTCTTCAACACGGTCTTGTAATACCCGACGAGGTCAGCGAACGGAACAGTCGCGCCGAAGATGTAGAAGCGCTGGCCGCGGCCGGCGTCATACGACGTCAGGAAAACCGCGGACGGATAGATGGGCGCGCCAAGCTCCGCTTCGGTCGGACTACCGTCCGTCTTCGCTGCGGCTGCCGGCGCCTTCGGAGCTGGCGGCGTCTGAACCGATGGTGCCGGGGGCGGCTGCGACGGCTTCTGCGTTCCGGGACGCGGGAACGGCTGCGGCGTTTGCGCCGAAGCGAGCGTCGCACCAAGAGTCAAAACGACAACAGCGCAGATCCTGAACACGGAACTATTATAGGGCTCAAGTCCCAGGCCCCAAGTCCCAAGCCCGCATGAGCTCTTTCCTTCATTACTGCAGAGATCAGCACGAGTGGCTGCTCGAGTTTGTCGAGGCGCTCGTAGCCATCGAATCACCAAGCGACGACCCGGTCGCGGTCAATCGCTGCGGCGTGGAGCTGTCGTCGCGCCTCCAGGCGATCGGCGGCGACGTCACGCGCATTTCGCCAGCCTCCGCCGGTGCGACCGTCGAAGCATCGGCGAAAGTGGGCGATCACCTGCGGGTCAGCTTTGGCAGCGGGCCAACGCAGGTTCTGCTGCTCGGCCACTTCGATACGGTGTGGCCCGTGGGACAACTGGCGACGATGCCGTTGAAGCGAGAAGGCGGCAGGCTCTACGGGCCCGGCGTGTTCGACATGAAGGCGGGCATCGGCCTTGCGACCCTGGCGACGCGGGCTCTGCTCGATGCCACCACCCTCGACGCCGGCCGTATCGTCATGGTGTGGACCACCGACGAAGAGATCGGCAGTGCCACCTCGCGCGCGCTGATCGAGGCGGAAGCGGCGAAGAGCAGCGCGGTGATGGTGTTCGAGCCGTCACTGCCCGGCGGAGCCTTGAAGACCAGCCGCAAGGGCGTCGGCCAGTTCGAGATGATCGCGAAGGGCGTCTCCGCGCACGCTGGTCTCGATCCAGGAAAAGGCGTCAGCGCGATTCGTGAGTTAGCGAGGCAGATCGTCGCGATCGATGATCTGCAGGATCCCGCCAACGGCGTCACCCTCACCGTGGGCACGATTGCCGGCGGCACGCGCGTCAACGTGGTGCCCGCTGAAGCGCGAGCGGTGGTTGATGCGCGGGCCGTGACACGCGCGGATGCCGATCGTGTCCAGAAAGCGATGCGCGGGTTGAAGGCGCAGATCGCGGGCGCGTCCCTCACCGTGACCGGTGGATTCGAGCGTCCGCCACTGGAGCGCACGCCGGGTGTGGTCAAGCTGTTCGAGCAGGCCAAGGCCGTGGCGGCGGAAATCGGCGTGACGCTCGAGGAGGGAAGCGCCGGTGGGGGCTCCGACGGCAACTTCACGGCGGCGCTCGGGATTCCCACGCTCGACGGCTTTGGCGCCGTCGGCGACGGCGCTCACGCGATTCACGAGCACGTCGACATCGACGCGCTGGTTCCGCGCGCGGCCACTATCGCGGGACTGTTAGCCCGCCTTCTGAGGCCTTCTTCCTAGACGCGATCCCGTAGCGCGCTCGCATCAGGGACACCACCTCCTGCACCTTGGTGTCGTACTCCTTTGGGACGTACTTGCTGGCGTAGAGCCGCTCGTACTTCTCGACCATCTCAGGAAACTCGCGCTGCAGCATGGCCATGAAGTGATCGCGCGTGCCGCCATCGAGGTGCATCACCATCGCGCCGACCGACCGTGCTCCTGAATCGGCGATCGCCTTGATCGTCCGTTCCATCTTCGCCGGCTGCGTTGAAAAGCCGGGCACGATTGGCGCCATCAGCACTCCGCAATCGATGCCGGCATCCACCAACGCGCGAACGGCCCGCAGGCGTTGCGCCGGATGCGCGACGCCGGGCTCGAGCTGTTCCCACGCTTCCTCATCCACGGTGGGAATGCTGATGTGCACACGGCACGTGGCGCGCGCGGACAAATCCTGCAGCACGTCCGCATCACGCACGATCATCGGGCCCTTGGTGACGATGCCAACCGGCGTCGCCGCATCACGCAGCGCCTCGAGCACGCCGCGGGAGATCTTGTAGGTGCCTTCGATCGGCTGGTACGGGTCGGTGGCCGTGCCGAATCCGATGTTCTCCTTCGCCCACGTCGGCTTGTCGAGCTCGCGCCGCAATACTTCGACGAAGTTGGTCTTCACGAAGATCACCGACGCGAAGTCGTCCCCGGCGTTGAGCTCGAGCTGTGTCTGATACCGGCGCGCGAAGCAGTAGTGGCAGCCGTGCGTGCAGCCGCGATAGGGGTTGAGCGTCCACTTCATGAACGGCATCCCCTTGCAGCGATTGAGCGCCGAACGGCAGCGGATTTCCTGGTAGGTCGCGGCGTCGCCGCGGCGCTTCGCATCCGGCAGCGCTGATACGCCGCCGTCCTTCACCAGCCCGGCGATGTCACGGGTCGTCGGCGAACGGCCGAGGTCGAACAGGAGTGGATGCGTCGCCATGGGGCCGACGCCATTGTTTTCGCTTTTTATTCGCTGGTCAAGCTGCGCCAGTAATTCAGCAGATCGTCCACCGTTTGCTCGAGCGGAATCTGCGGCGTCCACCCGGTATCGCGCGTGAGCTGCGCGTGATCGCCGAGCAACAGCGGCGTGTCGTTTGGCCTGAACCGCGCGGGATCCTGTTCGATGACGATCGGCACACGCGAGCGTGATTGCATCAGCTCGACCAGCGTGCGTATCTGGACCGGTGTTCCCGAGCAGACGTTATAGGGAATGCCGGCCGCCGCAGACTGCATCATCGCCTGGTAGGCGCGCACCGTATCGCGCACGTCCATAATGTCGCGCTGCGAATCCATGTTGCCCATCGAGAGGACCGGAGCCCTGCGCCCGGCTTCGATCTCGGCGACCTGTTTGGCGATGCTCGAAGCCACGAAGGTCGGCGCCTGCCGCGGCCCGATGTGATTGAACGAACGCGCGATCAATGCCGGAATGCGGTCGTCTTCCCAAGCCCGCTTGCCGATCATCTCCTGGGCGACCTTGCTGGTGCCGTACGGGCTGTTCGGGCGGATCGTGCTGCTCTCGGTGATGGCGCGATCCAGCGGCGCGTAGACAAACGCCGTGCTGGTGATCAGGACGCGTGGCGCAAGCTGCAGCCGGCGCAACCCGTCGAACAGGTGGTGGGTGGCCAGCACGTTGCCTGCGAACGTTTCGGTGACGTGCGACCATGAGTCGCCGACGTGCGCCGCGCCGGCCAGGTGGTAAATCGCGTCGGGCCGCGCTGATTCCAGCGCCGCGCGAACGGCGTCGCGATCGTGCATTTCCACCGCGAGCCACATGACGCGTTGCCCCGACACCAGCGGTTCGGTGCCCGGCCGCAGCCACGCGATGTAATTGTGAGAACTGTCCTGTTCGAGGAGCTCGAGCAAATGGCTGCCGACGAAACCGGCCGCGCCGGTCACCAGCACGGTAGCCATGTCAGCCTCGCTTGCCGTACTGCGCTTCCATGTAGGCCTTGTAGTTGGGGTCCCGTTCCTTGATCGGACGCCACCACCACTCGTTCTGCTGGTACCACGCCACGGTTTCGGCAAGGCCCTGCTCGAACGGCACCTGCGGCTTCCATCCCATCTTCTCGAGCTTGGCGCTGCTCAGGCTGTAGCGGCGGTCGTGTCCCTTGCGGTCTGCGACCGGCTTGATCAGCTCCGGCCCCTTGCCCGACAGCGCCAGCACCTTGTGCGTGAGGTCGATGTTCTTGACCTCGTTGCCGCCGCCAATGTTATAGACCTCGCCGCTGGTGCCCTCGTGCAGCAGCAGGTCGACGCCGCGGCAATGGTCGAGCACGTGCAGCCAGTCGCGGATGTTGCCGCCGTCGCCGTACAACGGCACCGGGATGTTGTCCATCAGGTTGGTGACGAACAACGGCAGGATCTTCTCGGGGAACTGGTACGGCCCGTAGTTGTTCGACGCGCGCGTGACGATCACCGGCACGTCGTGCGTCGCCCAGTAACTGTAGGCGAGGCGATCGGCGCCGGTCTTGCTCGCGGCGTACGGGTTGCGCGGCTTCAGTTCATCGGTCTCCACGCTCGAACCTTCAGCGACGCTGCCGTAGACTTCGTCGGTCGAGATCTGGATGAAGCGCTTCAGTTGTGGATTGCGGCGCGCCGCTTCGAGCAGCACGAACGAGCCCTCGACGTCGGTCTTGATGAAATCGCCGGCCGCCATGATCGAGCGATCGACGTGCGTTTCCGCGGCGAAGTGCACCACGTAATGCGACGCCTCGACGAGCGGCCCGGCCACCGCCGCGTCACAAATGTCACCGTGCACGAACGTGTGGCGCGGGTTGTCCATCACGTCATGCAGGTTTTCCTTGCGGCCTGCGTAGGTCAGCTTGTCAAGATTGGTGACGTGCCAGTCCGGGTGGGTCTGGAGCGCGTAACGCACGAAGTTGCTGCCGATGAAACCGGCGCCGCCGGTAACGAGGACCTTTACCACTTGATCCACACCTCAGAGTTGTCGCCCAGCATGAAGCGATGCGCGACCGGCTTGAGCGGCAGCCGATGAATCTTGGCGCCGCGGCCAATCAGGCTGTCGGCGACGCGCGTCTCGAGATCGTGAATCAGCGCGCCCTCGAGCACGATGCTGTGCTCGATCTCCGACTTGTTGATTTCAACGTCCTTGCCGATCGACGTGAAGGGGCCGACGTAGCCGTCGATGATCTTCGCGCCGGGGCCAATCACCGCCGGCCCGCGCACGACCGAGTTCTTGATCACCGCGGTCTTGTCCACCACGACGTTGCCCTCGACGCGTGACGCGGCGTCAATCTGGCCTTCGATCTTCGGGGTCAGCGTTTCGAGGATCAAGCGGTTGGCCTCGAGCATG
>DATMJU010000009.1:0-4546 GCA_035553795.1 Vicinamibacterales bacterium | reverse complement strand
ACGTCGTTCGAGTCGAGGTTCTTGCGCGAGGTGTTGATGTCGGTGCGCACGGCACTGTCCGCGCGCACCGACATCAACACCTCGCGCAAGAACCTCGACTCGAACGACGTGACCCTGCGCTTCTTCCGCAACCAGTCACTGCCGGCCGTGGACTTGAACGCCAGCTACGGCGCGCAGGGCCTTGGCGGTACCGCCATCGTGCGTACCGGTCCGCTCGGCAACCAGGTCGTGTCGGAAATCATTCCCGGCGGCGCCTGCAGCGACGGCAGGTCGACGGGCCGAAGCGTCTGGCGCCACAGCGGATCGTCGGTTCCGCTGACGATGTAACGCTTCAGCGCGAGTTCCGCGGTCTGTGCGGTGGCTTCGGCTGCAGCCAGGTTCTGGCGGCGCGTGGCGGCCTCAGCCTGTGCCTGCACGATGTCGAGTGGCGCGAGCGTGCCCACTTCGACGCGCGCCTGGTTGTCTTCGACGAGCTTGTCGGCCAGCTCCGTGGCGCGCTGTGCGACTTCCACCGCGCTCTGCGCGAACACCAGGTCCCAATACGCGTTGCGGACGTTGGCCAGCGTTTGCGCAATGGTCGCCTTGGCGCTCTCGTCCGAGATGTCGCGGTTGATCAGGTTGATCAGCAGCTGCTGGCGCGTGTTGTCGATCTTGAAGCCGCGCAACAGCGGCTGGTTGAAGGTGGCGACGAGGTTGGTGGTGAAGCTGGGGTTGAACGTCGAGAAGGTGTTCGACGTTTCGACGCGCTGGTTGTTCCAGTTCACCGTGTAGCTGCCGCCGAAACGGTTCACGTTCTGCGACAGGCCGAAGTTGTAGGTGGTCGTGCCGTTGTTGACCTTGGTGCCGCCGTTGAGGCTCGAGGTCGGCAGCTGGAACTGGTCGCGCAAGCCAAGGGTTGACGACAGTTGCGGGCGATACGTGTTGCGGAAGCCGGCAATCAGGAAGTCCGTGGACTGCGGTTCCAGCTTCGCGACCTGGATGTCGAGGTTCTTCTCCAGCGCCAGTGACACGGCTTCTTCCAGTCGCAGCTGGCGAAGATCGCCGGATGATGTGCCGGGCTGCGCCGCCACGTCCTTGATGTCGTTGAGACCCTGCTGGTACGACTTCATGGCTTCACGCACGACTGCTTCGGTGCGCGAATGATCGATGGCAGTGGAGTTCTGGGCGAACGCCGGGACACCCAGCGACACGGTGATAGCGATGACGGACGAAATGGCGCGCTTCATGTTCTTCAAGTTCCTGTCGAATTGAGCTGCTGGCAAACGTTATTGGCAGTCCGAGTGGTCGTGGTCCTGACCCTTCGGCTTGGTGTTGTTGCCCCTGCCGTCGCGATTGCTGTCACGGCGTTCCCGCTCCTCGCGGTCGCGTTTGAACATCGCCTGGATCTTCACGTTCTGCTCGTCGGTCAGCACGCGGCGGATCCGGAACAGCAGGAGCGTACGGGTGCGGGAGACTTCGCCGCGCGAGGACTCGAGGCGATCGACCGCCTGGAGCACGGTGGGTTCATCCGACTTGGGGTCCGCGATGATCGCGGAGAGCTTTTCATCGTGCTTGTCGACGGCCTTGCGCTGGGCGCGCAGCAGCGGCTCCGTGGTCGTGTAGATGCCTTCGATCCGCGTCACCTGCTCGCTGGTGAGGTTCAGTTCCTTCTGGAACCGCTCGGTGTGCCACCACTTGAAACCCTGCCCGAAAGCAGGGGCGGATCCGGCGAGCACAATCAGAGACAAGGCCAGACAAATGAAGGACTTACGCAGGGTGTTCATACTCTAAATGCCTTACGACTGCCCCAAAGCTGGTGTTTACGGAAACAGGCGGGCGGGCTGTCTGGTTGGCGGGTTGTGGGATCAGAAAACAGGCCTGAAACAGGCAATCTGGGCAGTCCCCTGACAACCTGGCGACCTGCCAACCTGACTGCCTGACTGCCTGACTGCCTGAATTTCAGTGCTGATCCGCGAGCGTGAACTCGTCGAGCGCGCGGAGTTCGTTGGCCGTGCGGGCCTGCATAACCAGCTCGATCTCGCCCAGTAGGCCGTCGTCGGCGGGGGCGGAGATGGAGACGTAGCCAAGGCCCTGGGCCGCGGGTGCTATGGACGAGCTGGTGACCGGCGCCTGCTGGCTCTTGGGCAGGAGATGCATCAGTTCGCCGCCGAGAATGCCGAGCAGCAGGCCGGCGGCGGCCGCGACGCTGATCCAGCGGCGGTTGACGCGCGGCGCTTGGACTTCGCCCAGGTGTCCTTTGGGGAACTTGATCACTTTGGCCGGCTGGCCGAGGTGCGCAAGGCGCGCGAGAATCTTGTGGCGCTGGGCTTCGAGGGCGCGATCGTCGAAATGCGCGTCGGCCTCCGCGAACGCAGCGGCCTGGTACGCAGCCATGTCCATGGCCGCTTCGCCGCGTCGTGCGGCGTCTCCCGGGGTGCTGTCGTCGCGATGGCTCATGCCTGTCCTCCCAACACTCCTCTTAGCTTCCGCAACGCGCGGAACAAATGCACTCGAACCGTGGCCTGGCTCATGCCGGTCGCGGCGCTGATTTCGGCCGGCGTCCGCTCGTCGAGATGACACAGCGTGAACACCAGCCGCTGGCGATCCGGCAGGGCAGCCACCGCCTGGGTGACTTGCTGCCAACGTTCCTTCGCCAGGAGACGCCGCTCGTGCGACGCGTCACGGGCCGGCACTTGCTCGACGGGCCGGCCATTGTCTTCGTCCGTCGAATGGCTGATCCAGCGTTGCTGGCGGCCGCGCGCCTTCAGCCGATCGAGCGCGGCGTTCACCAGGATTCGCGTAAACCAGACATCGAAGGGCAAATCGCTTCGATACTGGTCGATGTGCAGGAAAACCTTTACGAACGCATCCTGCACGGCTTCATCGGCATCCGCCGTATCGCGCAAATACTGGAACGCGATGCGAACCGCACGCCGCTGTAACAGCGCCACCAGCGCGCCAAAGCGCTCGCGCGCCTCGTCCCGCTGTCCCGCCGCAATCAGACCCTTGATTTCGGTGGCCAGCACCGACGCCGGGGACGGATGCGATGGGGCATCGGTCGGGCGAGGCAGCTTATTCGCTGCCAAATCGGTGGCCGCCAGGTCGGACGCGGGGTCGACGATGGGCTGTCCTGCCATGTTTACTGGGAGCTGACTGTTCCTGTTTACAGTCACAGTTTAACAGGCCGGCGCCAAAACGGCCCGTCCGACCCGTGACAAGAGCGTGAAAGCCCGTCCGGCACCGCCACGGCGACAACGCGTGACAGATGACCGGCTAAAATCCCGGCAAGCCGCTTTCGGATATTGACTTAGCCCGATAGCCATCAGTACCATCGATGGTTTCGATGCGCCGAATGGGCCGTCGGTTAGCTCCAGTGGAATTTTGCCTTCAGGAAAATTGAGCCTTCATCTGTTGGGAGTCATCCTTTTATGAGTACGACCCAGGTCGGACAGGGACTCGAGGCGCACGGCGTGCAGACCTCCAAGCCCGTTCACTTCAACCTGTCCGCGGCTTCGCTGTACGAACATGCCATCCGCCGGCAGGAAGGCACGCTGGCCCAGGACGGACCGCTGGTGTGCCGCACCGGCGCCCATACCGGCCGCTCGCCGAACGACAAGTTCGTCGTCAAGGAACCGACCAGTGACGCGCAGGTCTGGTGGGGCAAAGTCAACAAGCCGATCGACCCCGCGCACTTCGATGTCTTGCGCCGCGACATCATCAATCACCTGAAGAGCCAGGAGCTCTTCGTGCAGGACCTGTACGCGGGCGCGGATCCGGACTACCGCCTGCCGGTTCGCTTCATCCACGAACTCGCGTGGCAGAACCTGTTCGTGCGCAACCTGTTCATCGTGCCGCCCGACGCGGACCTGAAGGGGTTCCAGCCGAAGTTCACCGTGATGACCGCGCCGTCCTTCAAGGCGGACCCGGCCCGTCACGGCACGCGCTCGGACGTGACCATCGCCGTCAATCTCGCGTCGCGCGAAGTGCTGATCTGCGGCACGAGCTACGGTGGTGAGAACAAGAAGTCGATCTTCACCGTGCTCAACTACCTGCTCCCGCTGCAGAACGTGCTGTCGATGCACTGCTCGGCCAACATTGGCGCGGCAGGGGACACGGCGCTGTTCTTCGGTCTCTCCGGCACCGGCAAGACCACGCTCTCGAGCGATCCCGATCGCCAGTTGATCGGCGACGACGAGCACGGCTGGAGCGATCGCGGCGTGTTCAACTTCGAGGGCGGGTGCTACGCCAAGACGATCCGCCTGTCGGCGGAAGCGGAACCGCAGATCTACGCGACCACCAAGCGTTTCGGCACGCTGCTCGAGAACGTCGTGATGGATCCGGCGACGCGCGCGCTGAACCTTGATGATGCGTCGCTGACCGAGAACACGCGCGCCGCGTACCCGATCGAGTTCATCGACAACGCCGTGCCGTCGGGCACCGGCGGCCACCCGAAGAACATCGTGATGTTGACGGCGGACGCGTATGGCGTGCTGCCGCCGATCGCGCGTCTCTCGGCGGAAGGCGCGATGTACCACTATCTCTCGGGCTACACCGCGAAGGTCGCCGG
>DATMJU010000008.1:0-12804 GCA_035553795.1 Vicinamibacterales bacterium | reverse complement strand
GCGCTCGGCATGCCGATCGCGTTGACGACGCGGCCGACGACCGCCTCGCCGACGGGCACCTCCATGATGCGGCCGGTGCGCTTGACCGTGTCGCCTTCCTTGATCTCGGTGTAGTCGCCCAGCAGCACGGCGCCGACGCTGTCCTCTTCGAGGTTCAGCGCGATGCCGTAGACGCCGTGCGGGAACTCGAGCATTTCGCCCGCCATGGCGCGCTGGCAGCCGTGGACGCGCGCGATGCCGTCACCGAGACTGACCACGGTTCCAACTTCAGCGACGTCAACCGCAACCGCGAAACTGCCGATCTGTTCGCGAATGACTTTCGAAATCTCGTCCGCTTTGATGCTCATTGTTTGACCAACTCCTGACGCATCTGCGCCAGCTGCGTTCTCACGCTTCCGTCGTACACCGTGCTACCGATCCGTGCCACTACGCCACCGAGCAACTCCGGATCGACGCTGGCGGTGATTTCTACTTTCTTGCCCGTGACTTTCGAGAGGCTCTCTTCGATCGCCTTCGTCTTCTCCGCGGAGAGCGGCGCCGCGCTCGTCACGTCGGCGCGCACCACGTTCTGGTGGGCGAGCAAACGCTCGCCGTAGGCCGCCGAGAGATCCGGGAGGACGTTAAGCTTGCGCTTGTTCGTGAGAAGGACGATGAGCTTCTTCACCTGGACCGAAACACCGAGCCTGTCGGCAATCTGTTCCATCAGGCCCTGGCGCGCGGCGTCGGGCACGCCGGCGCGCTCGGCGGCCAGCGACAGTTCCTGGTTGCCGGCGAGAAGCTCGGCGGCGGCGCGGAGATCCTGGTCGATCTTCGCGAGGTCGGCCTTCTCCTGCAGCGCGACGTCGAACAGCGCCTTGGCGTAACGGTTTGCCGAAGTCCTGAGTGACATCTACTGCTCTTTCACCTGTGTCAGGTAGCGATCGACGAGGCGATCCTGGTCGGCCGGCGTGACTTCCTGCTTGATGCGATCGGTCGCCAGCTGCACCGACAGGTTCGCGGCGTGCTCGAGGATGTCCTTCTTCGCGAGGCGCACCTGGAGATCGATCTCGCGGCGCGTCTGGTCGAGCAGGCGATCGCGATCGGCGGCGGCTTGCGCGGCGATGCGCTGCTCCTCCGCCTTGATCTCGTCGGCGCCGCGCGTGCGCAGCGCGGCGAGCTCGGTGGGGAGCGCGGCCAGCTTCTGCTCGATCGTCGCGAGCTGCGCGGTCGCGGTGGCGCGGAGTTCCGCGGCATCCACGAGGTCCTTGCGGATCGTCGCGCTGCGGCTCGCGAGGTATTCCTTGAGCGGCTTGTTGCCGTAGTAGTAGAGGATGCCCGCGAAGATGATGAAGTTGGCGACGGGCCACCCCATCGCGAGGATCATCCCGCCGATGCTCTCGTCGTGATGCGCGCCCTCTTCGGCGTGCGCTTCACCAGCGGCCGGCGGATGTTCCTGAGCGAACGCGACGGGTGCGGACGTCAGCAAAACCGCTGCGAACAAAGCAGTTCGGACTTTGTTCTTTAATTCACAAGCGGCGCGGAGCGTGGTCAACATTTCTGAAATCCCTTGCACCGTTGTTACTTAGGAAGCCCGGCCGAGCACGCGCGACACGATCGCGCCCGCCAGGTTTGCAGCGTCGCGATCCAGCGCGGCGCGCGCATCAGTTGATTCCTGCTTCACGCGTGCGGTGGCGTCGGACAGTTCTTTCTCGACGGTCGCGCGAGTAGAGGCGAGGACTTCGGCGCGCTTGTCCAGCGCCGCCTTGCGCATGTCGTCCATCTGCCGATAGACCTCCGTGCGCGCAGTGTTGAGTGTTCGATCGTATTCAGCAGCGGCAGCGGTCGCCTTGTGCGCCGCGGAGTCGGCGAGTTCCTTCGCGCTGCGAACAGCGCCGGCACGCTCGTCGATGACGCGCAGGATCGGTTGGAAGACCAGCGAGTTGAGCAGGTAGGTGCACAACAGCAGGAAACCGACGACCCAAAGTGCAGTTATGTCTGGCGTTAACAAACGTTTAATCGTATCACGCCAAACGAGGGTTCCAAGGGTTCGAGGGGTTCCAAGGTACCAAGGGTTGGGTTCTTGAATTCGGGTAATTACCCTACGACCAGCGCTTTGCCGCGGTGCCCGCCAACGGTTCCGATGAAATTGGCCTGAATTCCAGCATTTGCGAGTTCGTCGCCTAATTCCTCGGCGGCGTCTGCCGACACGGAGATCAGGAGGCCGCCAGAGGTCTGGGGGTCAAAAAGCAGGTCGCGGAGGGTGGCATCCACCGAGCCGGCGATTTCGACGCCTGGGCCGAAGTGCTCCCGGTTGGTCTTCAAGCCCCCCGACAGGTTCTGCGACGCAATCTCCCGGACGCCAGGAATGATCGGGATCGCGTTCGCCTCGATCTCGATCGTCACGTTGCTGCCGGCCGCCATCTCCGATCCGTGTCCGGCGAGGCCGAACCCGGTGATATCGGTGCACGCGTGGACGCCGTCCACTTTCAGCATCGCCTCGGCGGCGGCTTTGTTCAGCGTGCGCATCTGTTCCACGGCGCGCTCGATCAGATCGTGTGATGCGCGTCCAAACTTGATCGCGGTACCGACGATGCCGGTGCCGATGGCCTTGGTGAGGATCACGCGATCGCCAGGCTTCGCGCCGGTGTTGGTCAGGATGCGTTTCGGATCAACGGCGCCCGTGACGGAGTATCCGAACTTGATCTCTTTGTCTTGTACGGTGTGACCACCAAGCAACGCCACGCCGGCCTCGCGCAGCTTGTCGAATCCGCCGCGAAAGATCTGCGCGATGTCGTCGGTGTGCAAGCCGTCTTGCGGGAACGCAGCGATCGCGAGCGCCGTTAGCGGCCGGCCACCCATCGCGTACACATCGCTCACCGAGTTTGCCGCGGCAATCTGCCCATACAGGTACGGGTCGTCGACGATGGGCGTGAAGAAGTCCACCGTCTGAACCAACGCCGGGCCCGACTCCCACGCGTACACACCCGCATCGTCCGCAGTCCTGTAGTCAACGAGGATGCGTGGATCCGTTTGGGTTGGTATGCCGCTCAGGACCTGAGCGAGCTCGCCTGCGGCGAGTTTGCTCGCTCAACCGGCGCAGCTGACCATCTCGGTCAGCCGGCGTCTCTGCTGGTCAGTCATAAAAGGGCTAC
Organism: Vicinamibacterales bacterium; assembly: GCA_035553795.1. Classification (GTDB taxonomy): domain Bacteria; phylum Acidobacteriota; class Vicinamibacteria; order Vicinamibacterales; family UBA2999; genus 12-FULL-67-14b. The sequence goes on along the minus strand of DATMJU010000008.1, from coordinate 9,673 downwards.
TTCTTTGCCGTCAAGTATTCGTACAGTCGCTGCAATTCTGTTTCGTTTGCGAAGGCTACGGAAATGGTACCGCCCTTTCCTTTCCTCTTGATCTCGACCGGTGTGCCGAGCGACATGCGCAACTGATCTTCGGCGGCTCGAGTGTGCACGTCCTTCTTCGGCTTCATCGGTTCCGGCCTGGCTTCGCCAGGCTTGGTCCCGAGCTCCTTCTTCACGAGCGCTTCGGTTTCGCGCACCGACAGCCCGCGAGAGACGACGTCGCGAGCGAGACGCTTTTGATCGCTCTCTGAGGGCAGCGCGACGATCGCGCGCGCGTGGCCCATCGAGAGGGCGCCGGATGCGACGTTGCCGCGCACTTCCTCGGGCAGCTTCAGCAGCCGCAGGTAATTGGCAACGGTCGCGCGATCTTTGCCGACCTGGACGGCGATGTCGTCCTGCTTCAATTGGAATTCGTCCACGAGGCGCTGATACGCCGCCGCCGATTCCATTGGATTGAGATCTTCGCGCTGGATGTTCTCGATCAGCGCCATCTCGAGCAGCCGCTTCTTTTCCGAGACGGGGACGTCCTTGACGACGATCGGCACGCGGGCGAGTTGCGCGAGCTGCGCGGCGCGCCAGCGGCGTTCGCCGGCGATGATCTGGTAGCGCTCGCGGCCCGAGGCGCCCGCGGGCGCATCCAGGCGGCGCACGACGATCGGTTGAATCACGCCGTTGGCCTTGATCGATCGCGACAGCTCTTCAAGCTTGCCGGCATCAATCGGTCCGCGCGGCTGGTAGTGATTGGGCTCGAGCTGATCGACGTCCACTTGGAGCGTCGCGCGCGGCGACGTTGTCAAATTCTCTGCGGCATCCGGAATGAGCGCGCTCAATCCCTTGCCAAGTGCTGGTCGTTTCTCCATTGCTCTTCCTGACTACCTGACTACCTGACTACCTGACTGCCTGGCTACCTGACTACCTGACTGCCTGGCTACCTGACTAGCTGGCCAGCGCTGGTTCGTTGCGCTCGAGGAGTTCGCGAGCGAAGGCGATATAGGCTTCGGCGCCGCGCGAGCGCGCATCGTAGGTGACCGCGGGCAATCCGTGGCTCGGTGCTTCGGCGAGGCGGACGTTGCGGGGGATCACGGTGTTGTAGACCTTCTCCTTGAAGAACTCGCGCACGTCGCGCGACACCTGCTGCCCAAGGTTCGTGCGCTCATCATTCATCGTCAGCAGCACGCCCTCGATGTCGAGCGAGGGATTGAGCGACGCGCGCACGCGGCGCATCGTGGCGACGAGATCGGCGAGGCCTTCGAGCGCGAAGTATTCGCAGTGCAGCGGAATCAGCACGCGATCGGCGGCGACGAGCGCGTTGAGCGTCAGCAGGCCGAGCGATGGCGGCGAATCGAGAATGATGAAGTCGTATTCATCGCGCACCTGCGCGAGCAGATCCTTCAATCGGCGTTCGCGACCTTCGACGCTGATCAATTCGATCTCCGCGCCGGAGAGATCGCGTGTCGCCGGAATGATCGACAGCCGCTCGGTCGTCGTTTTCAGGATGAAGTCGCGGACGTTGACGTTGGCGCCGGTGAGCGCTTCGTAGATCGTTCCGCCTGGGGCGCGTTGTCCCTTTTGACCGACGCCGCTGGTGGCGTTGCCCTGCGCATCGCAATCAACCAGGAGGACGTTGCGGCCCTCGAGGGCGAGTGCAGCGGCCAGATTGATCGCCGTGGTGGTCTTTCCGACCCCGCCTTTTTGATTGGTGACGGCGATAACTTTCGACATATCAGTTATTTAGCTGTTGTTTATGTTATACGGCCTAATCTGAATATTCGAGGCGGCGAGGTATCAATCTAACCCACTGTTGCGCGTCTCAGCAAGCTCGAATCGAGCGCAATGGCCTCTGAATGTTCCACGTGGAACATCGGCTATACGACGTGGGTCTTGCTGAGGACGACGAGTTTGGAGTGGAGGGAGTCGACGAGCGGATACGTCGCCATCCATGAGAGAGGTGGGGGCGGCGAGTCTTCGAGATCGCTCTTGCTGGAGCCTCGGAACAGCATCAGTTTTCCTCCGGGCTTGAGGAATGCCTGAAGCGTGTTGAGCGTGCGGGTTTCGATGCGAACGGCTCGAATCGAGACCAGGTCCAGAGCTTCGTGGAGTTCGGGCCTGGGGAGCAGTTCCTCGAATCGCGAGGTCTCAACGGCAGCGTCTCGCAGTCCGAGCGCTCTCACCGCTTCCCGCAAGAACACTGCTTTGCGCGTCTTGACCTCCACCATGCGAAGGGAGACGTTCGGGCTCGCGAGCTTCAGAGGTATTGCCGGTGACCCGCCGCCCGATCCTGCATCGAGGAGAGAGCGGGCGTTATCGGGGATATATCGAGCGGCCGCCACCGGTTCAATCAACAGTCGATCGATCGCCTCGTCTGATCCTTCCGGTGTCAGTCGAAACGCGGTGAGATTGATCTTGGCGTTCCACTTGGTAAGTAGCTGAAAGTAGACCTCGAGCTTATCGACAAGGGGGCTTTCGAGCGGAATCCCGGCCGATTTGGCCCTCCGGCTCAGCCTTTCTCGAAATTCCCGATTGCTCACGGTGTTACTTAAGCACGAAGGGACCGGCGGGTCGACGCAATTTAGAAACGGTCGAGGTAGGCGCCGACGACGGCGACGGCTGCGGGGGTGACGCCGGGGATGCGCTGGGCCTGCCCGAGGGTCTCGGGGCGGGCTTCTGAGAATCGCTGGATCATCTCGCGTGACAGGCCCGGGACGCGTTCGAAGGGGAATTGATCAGGAATGCGGCGACGCTCCGCATGCTGAGCCCTGGCAACGGCTTGGTTCTGCCGCAGCAGATAACCCTCGTATTTGATGTTGGTCTCGACAGAGGCGATGTCGAGCAGGCGATCGTTCGGCTCGGTTTGAATCGCGATATCGCCTTTGGCGAGCAGGCTCTCCACCGTGATCTCGGGGCGGCGGAGCGCCTGAGATGCCGGCAATCTCGCGCCGCCCTCCACCCTTACCCAGCTGCGGTTCAGCGCGTCGATGTTGTTATCGAATCGCTGTTTTCTGGCCTGAAATCGCTCCCAACGTGCGTCATCCACGAGGCCGGCATCCCGACCCTTTGGGGTGAGACGAAGATCCGCATTGTCAGTCCGGAGGAGCAGGCGGTACTCCGCGCGCGAGGTGAACATCCGATAGGGCTCGAGGCAGCCTTTCGTGACCAGGTCATCGACCATGATGCCGAGATACGCCTCGTCTCGGCGGAAAGTCAGGGGCTCTCGGCCCTGCACGGACAGAGCCGCGTTCAGGCCGGCGACAAGACCCTGCCCCGCCGCTTCCTCATACCCTGACGTGCCATTGAGCTGTCCGGCGAAGAACAGCCCGGGAACACGGTAGGTTTCGAGCGTCGAGCGGAGCTCCGTCGGCTGGACGAAGTCGTATTCAACGGCATAGCCAGGACGCAGCATTTCCGCCGACTCGAGTCCTGGGAGCGCGTGAATCAACTCGAGCTGCGTCTCCGCTGGCAGGCTCATCGAGAATCCGTTGACGTAGATCTCCTCCACATCGAGCCCTTCTGGCTCGAGAAACAACTGGTGCCTCTCCCGATCAGGGAAGCGCATCACCTTGTCTTCGAGCGAAGGGCAATATCTGGGCCCGATTCCTTCGATCTGACCGTTGTACAGCGGTGATTCCGCGATGTGGCTACGCACCAGGTGATGAACCTGGTCGGTCGTGTGCAGCAGGTAGCAGACTGCCTTGTTGGTAGGAGTAGAGGTCGCCGCGAAGGAGAACGGGATGGGCTCCGCGTCACCGTGTTCCACGTGGAACACTCCCCGTTTGACTCCGTCGTTAAAATCGATGGATTTCCGAGCCAGGCGCGGAGGCGTACCCGTCTTCAGCCGCCCCCACTTGAAGCCGAGTGATTTGATGGACTCCGCCAGATCCTTGGAAGGCGGCTCGTCCGCCCGACCTGCCGGCCTTTGGTCGCGGCCGACGTGTATCAGGCCGTTCAAAAAAGTCCCGGTCGTGATGACGAGGGATTTGCAGCGAAAACTGCGCCCGTCCTCGAGCTCAAGTCCGCTGATTCTGCCGCCTTCGATCAAGATCTTGCCGGCTCGGCCAAGAATCCATTCAATCCCCGGCTCGGCTTCCAGCGCGGCCCGCACCCAGCGGCCGTAAAGAGGCTTATCCGCCTGGGCGCGCGGCGACCACACCGCAGGGCCTCGGCTGCGATTCAGTAGCTTGAATTGTATTCCTGTAGCGTCGATTGCCTGGCCCATCAATCCGCCAAGCGCATCGATCTCTCGAACCAGATGACCCTTCGCCGTGCCGCCAACCGCAGGATTGCACGGCATGTGCGCGACGGTTTCTCGAGTGAGCGTGCACAGTCCAACGCTGCAACCCAGCCGCGCCGCGGCCCAGGCTGCCTCGACGCCTGCGTGGCCTGCGCCGATCACAATCACATCTATTTCAGTCATCTACTAATTCTAATTTATTACCAGATTGGCTATTACTGGACGAGCCCTTATCAGGATACCGCAGTGGAGCGGCGAGTATTCTCGCCCGGCAGCGGTCCCGCATCGCGAGCCCTCCTCTCGCCGGTCAAACGTCGCTCGGCCCGATCAAGCGCCCAGCGAACTCGCGCACTCCTTGGCTCAAACAGCGCCTGTCACTGCCTCCGCTCCGTTTGTCTGTGAAGAGAACTGTGTCGGCTCGGTCGGACGCTCGCGATGCGGGACCGCTGCCGGGCGATACTCGCCGCGCATGCGAGCTCACGCGCGACAGCCGATCGGCTCGCGTCGGGCGAACAGAGGCGCGCGGGAGAACTCTCCCCTACTTCCCACGCGAGTACTCGGTGGTTGGTGGCTACTTGCCGATGCAGAAGCGCTCGAAGATATGACGCAGCAGATCGTCGCTGGTGCGCTTGCCGGTAATCTCCTGCAGCGCGGCACTCGCCTCCTGGAGATCGAGCAGCGGAAACTCCTCGGAGACTTTCGACTCCAGCGCCGCGGACGCGCGCGTCAGCGATTCCTTCGCCCGCTCGAGAAGAACCGTGTGGCGGATGTTGGTGACCTGCGGCTGATCGCGCTTCGGCTCATTCGTGCCCAGCGCCTTGCCGATCGCTTCGATGAGGCGATCGATCCCCGCACCGGTCGTCGCCGATATGGCGACGGCCTCTATCGGATCCAGGGGCTCGAGCGGCTGCGATGGCGGCAGATCGATCTTGTTCCACGCCACCACGCGCGGGCGATCGGTGGTCACGCCGATCAACTCGCGATCGTCCATCGATAACGGCCGCGAGCGATCCAGCAGCACGATCGTCACGTCGGCGACGCCGATCGCGGCCTTGGCCCGCGCCACGCCCTCGCGCTCGACAACATCCTCCGTCTCGCGCACGCCGGCGGTGTCGATCAACGACAGCGTCACGCCGCCGATGTCGGCTCGCTCGGTCAGGAGGTCGCGGGTGGTGCCGGGGATCGCCGTCACGATCGCGCGATTGGCGTTGAGCAGCGCGTTGAACAGGCTCGACTTGCCGACGTTCGGCGATCCGACAATCGCGACCGCCGCACCCTCGCGAATCAAGCGGCCGCGGGCAGCCTGCGATAGCAGGGCGTCGATGCGCGCGATCACCGCATCGATCGACGCACGGGCCTCGGTCGGCGCAACGAAGTGATACCCCTCGTCCGGAAAATCCAGCGAGGCCTCGAGCTTCGCCATGATGTCGAACAGCGCCTGGTCGATCGCGCCGATCTCCTTCGTCAGCGTGCCCTCGAGTTGATCGAACGCCGCCCGCGCCTGCAGCGGCGTGACCGCGTCGATGAGATCGGCAACCGCCTCCGCCTGGACCAGGTCGAGTTTGTGATTCAGGAACGCACGAAGCGTGAACTCCCCCGGCTCCGCCAATCTCGCGCCGGCATCGATCGCCGCCCGGAGAATCCCGTTTAGAACGACCGGACTCCCGTGCGCAGAAATTTCCACCACGTCCTCACCGGTGTACGAAGCCGGCGCAACAAAGTAGGTGAGAACGACATGATCGCCCGCTGAATGTCGATCTTGGTGCCTGACACCAATTTGGATCTGCGCAAAAGTTGCGTGGCGGGGGGTGAGGGGGGTGTCGCGGCCGGTCAGGGTGCAGCCGATGCGCGACGCATCGGGGCCGCTCAGACGGATGACGCCAATCCCGCCGCGGCCGGCGGGTGTCGCAATGGCGACGATGGTGTCCTGGGTGGAGAACATCAGTAGGCGGTAATCAGTATGCAGTAGCCAGAAGAGCTCTTGTCGTTCTGCCTACTGCCTACCGCCCACTGGCTACTTCACAGAAATAATGACCGTCTTCTCGAAGGCGTCGCCGATGCTCTCCGACGTCACCGATTCGATCTCGGCGATCGCGAGGTGGACGATGCGGCGCTCGTACGGGTTGAGCGGGCCGATCTCCTGCGCCAGGCCGGTGTCCTTGGCCTTGCCGCCCAGGAACAGCGCCATCTGCCGCAGCTCATCGTCCTTGCCCTTGCGATAACCCATGCAGTCGACCACGAGCCGGCGGCCTTCCGTCGTCTCGTTGCGGTAGACAGCCGCCACCACGTGCTGGAGGGCGGCGAGGGCCTCGCCCTGCTTGCGAATCAGGACGTTGCCGTCCTCACCGGTCAGGTTGATGCGGAGACCGTCCGGCATCTCCTCGGCGCTGGCCTCGAGATCGAGGTCCATCGCGTCGATGACCGTTTGAACAAATTCCGTGATGTCTGCTGTCGCCATATAAATAGTCGCCTGGTGCCTCGGGTGCCTGAGTGCCGGGTTATTTTGCTGCAGTTTTCACCGGAGCGCCAGTGATACGCGTCGTCAGTTGCTGCTGCAGAATCGTCAGCACCGTGCTGACCAGCCAGTAGAGCACCAGGCCGCTCGGGAACGAGAGCGACATCAAGGTGAACATGATCGGCATGAACATCATCACCTTCTGCTGGGCGGGATCGCCGCCCATCGGTGTGATCTTCATCTGGTAAACCTGGATCGCGCCGAACACGACCGGCAGGACGTAATACGGGTCCGGACCCGAGAGGTTGTTAATCCACAACGCGAAGTCGGCGCCGCGAATCTCGATCGACTGCGACAGCATGTTGTAGAAGCCAAACAGGAACGGGAACGTGAGCAGGGTCGGGATGCAGCCGCTGGCCGGGTTGACGCCTTCGGCCTTGTAGAGCGCCATCACCTCGGTGTTCATCTTCTGGCGCTCGGGATCGGTGATCTTGTACTTCGCGTAGCGATCCTGGATCGCCTTCATCTGCGGCTGGATCTTCTGCATCTTCTTCATCGACACCACGCTCTTGTGGCGGAGCGGGAACATCGCCGCGTTGATGAAGATGGTGAGGACGATGATCGCCCAGCCCCAGTTGCCGATGTAGCCGTGGACCCACTTCAGCGCGCCGAGCAGCGGCACGGCAAGCCACGAGAAGATGCCGAAGTTGATGACGCGGGTCGCTTCGGCGTCGATGCTCTTCAGGTCGTCGAAGGCCTTCGGTCCGAAGAAGAAGCGCGCCTGGTCGGTCGGCTGCTGGAAGCGAATCGAATAGCCGACGTACTTGCCGACCAGGTCCGGCACGTCGGGCTGCGGCACGAATGCGGGCGCGTATTCGATGCGGAAGTTCTGCGTGTTCTGCTCGTTCAGCAGCATCGAGACGAAGTAGTGGTCGTCGACGCCGGCGTAACGGAACGCGCCATCCTGCGAACCGGATTGCTCCGGCGAGATGCGCTCGACCGACCCGTCCTTGTGGACGATCGCCTGGGCGGGCGTGTTGTAGCTGGGCGAGAAGAACGACGCCGGCGGTGACCGGGCAATGTCATCACCGAGTCCCGGGCCCCAGTGAATGATCGGGTTCAAACGCTGCGAGCCCATCATCACGATCGGGCTGAAGCCCACGATGTAGCTGGTCGGCTCGACGGAGAACGTCTTCTTGACGCTGAGGCCGTCCGCCGACGCGGTTTCGAAAACGATGCTCTTGGGGGAAGCGGTGGCGTCGACCTTTTCGCCCGCCGGAGCGCCGTCAACGGTGACGCGGTAGATCGCGTCATTGATGCGCGCGCTAGTGGCCTGGTCGTCAACCGTGAGCGTGAACGGCTTCATGGCGTTCGCGCCGGCGCTGGACGGAACGAGATCCAGCGGCTCCCCGCGGTCATCGCGGTATTCCTTCAGGACCCAGTGGAGGATCTTCGCGCCGCGATTGGAGAACACCGCCCTGACCTTCGAGGTCTCGACGACAATCTCGCGTGCCGCGGCTTCACTGACGGTCGCCGCGATCGCGGGTGCGACGGGTGCAGCGGGTGCAACTTGTGCACCGGGTGCGCCTTGTGCAGCGGGTGCAACTTGTGCGGCGTCCGCAGCGCCCGTCGCACCCGTGGCACTAGCGCTCACATTCCCCGGAATCGGCGCCGGCGGCGGCATCACGAAGCGCTGGAAGAGAAACAGCACCAGGAATGAAAGGGTGATGGCGATTAGTACTCTGCGTTCCATGGGATCTGCGGAGCCTGACTAGCGGGAAAAAGGGGCTTCGGTTGGAACGGGGTCGTACCCGTGACCACCGAATGGATGACAGCGGCACAAGCGCTTCGTGCCGAGCCAGCCGCCGCGCAGCACACCGTGGCGCGCGATCGACTCGCTCATGTAGTCGGCACATCCAGGCGTGTAGCGGCAACTGCCCGTGAAATACGGAGACAGCGTCAGCTTGTAGACACGAATCAACGCGAGGGCCACCCGGCTAAGCATGGGCGGTCTTCATCGCGCTGCGTCTGGCAAGCAGCGATCGAAATTCGGTTTCGATGCGATCGAAATCGGCCGCGAGGATTTCGCGGCGCGGCACGACGACCACATCGAGGGCACCTGCAGGTTTGTTGTGCCGGAACAGTTCCCGCACGAGTCTCTTGGCGCGGTTTCGCTCGACAGCGGCACCCATCTTTCGCGTGGCTGCTATACCGAGACGGGCCGGGCCCGCCTCGCGTTCCCTCGTGAACATGGTCATGAGGCGCCCGGAGCGCTTGAAACCTGTCTTGTAGATGAGCTCAAAGTCGGCCCGCTTCCGGACGTGCTCAGCGGGCCTGAAACCTGACACGCGCGTCTTTACTTCTCGTCTGAGACGGTAAGACGCTTTCTGCCCTTGGCGCGACGGCGCTTCAGCACCTGCCGGCCGTCCTTGGTCGCCATGCGAACCAGGAAGCCGTGCCGCTTGGCGCGGCGGCTGGTGTTAGGTTGAAACGTACGCTTGCCCTTCTTAGATCTGGCCATTTTTCTCCTCGAACGAACTTTCGATTATAGACCGGGAACCGCTGGCCGGGTACGGGGAACCGGCGTGCTAAAGTGACACTCCCTCGGATCCCGGTTCCCGGCTCCCGGATCCCGGCGAGTTTTCCACACCTGTGGAAAACCGTGTGGAAAAGCCAGCGAAGCCATAACTCTAAGTCCTTTTATATCAGTATTTTGCGGTGATGCAGAGCGCGACCGTCTGGGATCAGGTCCTGAGCCGAATTGAGGATCAGGTCGGAAAGCACAGCTTTTCGACGTGGTTCAAGCCGACGTCCCTCCTGGCAGACGGGGGGCACAGCCTGTCTATCCGCGTCCCAAACCCTCTTTTCGTTGAATGGCTGCCGAAGCATTACTCGGTAGTGATGGCGGAGGCGTTGCGGGACGTGGGCCGGCCCGAGGTGAAGCTGGTGTT
>DATMJU010000007.1:0-25331 GCA_035553795.1 Vicinamibacterales bacterium | reverse complement strand
GCGCCGGCGCCTCGGCCGGACGCGCGGAAAAACGGTGCTCCGGCGGTCGACGCACGACGCCCGCAGCGCCTGCGCACCGTTTTTCGAACTTACGCTGACGCGCTGGCCGAACTACGCCGTCGCCCCACACCGCCGCGCGCGGCGCCGTCGCGGCGCGCTGAGCGGCTGGCGGCAGCGCCGCTCCGCGCGCGGAACGACGGTCGCGTCACCGACTGCTGAGCCATGGTGGAACGCGGTCTGCAGTCTTCCCCTCCTGCATGAGGAGGCTCGACATGAAACAGTTCAGCTCGTTCGCGGCTGCGGCCGCGGTGGCGCTCGCGCTCGGAACATCGGCGGCAGGGCAGGCCACCGTCGCCGTACCGGCCGCTGGGAACGACAAGGAAATCACGATCACGGGTTGCGTCGTCAAGGGCGACGGAGGCTACATCCTGACGAACGTCGCGCAGCTGCCCGCGCAGCGGACCGGCACCGAGCCGGGCGCGCCGCCGGTCGCGATGGCGACGACCGCCATGGCGCCGAACACGCTCTTCTGGCTCGACGATGACGAGGACCTGGAGGATCACGCGGGTCAGCACGTCGAGGTGCGTGGCGAGATCGAGCGCGACATCGATCGCGGCGAGATCGAGATCGAGCGCGAAGGCGGGATGATCGAGATCGAGATCAAGGCGAAGGGGGAGAAGGTGACCGTGAAGCTGCCCGACAGCCATGCCGCCCAGCAGGCGGTCGGCACGACGGGCGTGGTTACCGACAAGCCGCGCGAGCTCGAGTTCGTCGTCCGCAAGTTCGACGTGAAGTCGGTGAAGACCCTCTCGCACACGTGCCCGCGGTAGCGGCGCGGATGGGGTGGTGCCGCTGAACCCGGCGGCACTCCTTCCGGCATTTTTTTTCCTCAAAGCGGCAGGGTCCCTCACAGCACGCCGCACCCGTCGCGGCGCCCTGCTGCTGCATTTCAGCCGTTTTTACGCGCAAATTCGCTGATTTCTGCACCGACACGCTCGCTGGCACTCGCGTTGATGTGCAGATAGACGGGAAGTCGCGTCGGCAGTGGCCACTGCGCAGCGACATCGGATTCGCCGCCGATCCAGGCGGCCGAAGGAGATGTCATGCGCGTTGTTCGTGCTGTTCTCGTGCGCGCCGCGCTGGCGTGTACGCTGCTGGGATTGACCGCTCCGGCCGCCGGAGCGCAGGAGCTGGCACTCGCGCCGCTTCCGCTCGAGTCGCTGCGCACCGCGGCGGTCGAGGCGCTGTTCGACACGCCGCAGATCCAGGCACCGGTCGCGACGGCGTCGCTGTTCGACGCTTCGCAGCAGATCCAGGTGCCGCGCGCGCAGGCGCCCGTCTTCTCGGAGCCACGGCGGCCTGGCGCGCTCGTGCCGCTCTATGCCGGACTCGTGACGCTGCAGGCGCTGGACTTCCATTCGACGCGGCGCGCTCTCGACCTCGGCGCCGGCCAGGAGGCGAACCCGTTGATGAAGCCGGTCGTCGGCAACAACCTCGCGTTCGCCGCCGTGAAGGCCTCGACCGCGGCGGGGATCATCTGGGCGACCGAGAAGCTCTGGAAGAACAACCGCAAGGCAGCGGTGATCGTCGCGGGAGCCGCGAACGTACTGACGGGGTTCATCGTGGCCCGCAACTACCGCATCGCCTCGGAGCACCAGCGGTGGGTGCCGCCCCAGCGCTGACGCAGGCCACCGCCGCAACCGCCTGTCGAAATGAAAAGAGGGGCCGATCCCGCGGGACCGGCCCCTCTTCTTTATGCGTCCTGACGGAACTCTCAGTCGTCCGCGTTCATTCTTTCTCGTTCGGTGTTCTGCCGTCCTGAGACATGGCTCGCGTCATTTCCACCCGACGAGCGCGGCGAGGCGGTCGAGCAGCTTCGGCTGTGTGCGCGCGAGTGTTGCCTTCTCGAGGATGTCGAGTGCGTCCGCGATGGCGGGAACGGTCGCGATCCTCAGCTTTCGCGCCTGAACGGTGGTCGGCTCGTCGTCGGGCGGCACGAGCAGGATCGGGTTCGCGCTCGACTCCGCTCGCACGTCGAGGCAGTTCTGCGGGCTGTCGTCCACGTGGTAGTCGAGGCGCAACGCCGCGGCCGCCATCCCTCGTGACCCGCCGATCACGAGCACGCTCGGCATGTCGAAGCCCTGCGCGACGAGCCACCGCTGCGACTGACGCTGCACCGTTTCGCCGTCCGTATACGGCCGCTGCGTGATGAAGAACACCTCCCACTTGTGACGCAGCATCAGCGCGTGGATCCGCCTGACCGCGGTCGGATCGAGCGGCCGCAGCGTGTTCCAGAAGTCGGGCGTGCGCCGGATGGTGTCCCAGATCTGGTCGCGCCGGCGCCTGCCATGCTGCGGCAGACGCTTCTTGCCGCGGCGATCCGCGCCACGCCGGCGGTCGTCGTCTTCCGGCTCGAGCGGCAACTCCTCCGACTCCTTCTCTGGCTGCCCCGGCTCGATGTGCGACTCGCGTCCGAAGAGGCGGATCTCGACCTCGTGAAAGGCGGACTCGAAGTCCGCGAGCGTGCCGTCCAGGTCGAAGCCTATGCGGAGGGGCATAAATCGGGGTGCTGCGGGATGCTCTCCTACACGAGCGTCACGGCGGCGGCGCGTGCGAGCCGGCGCTGCCCGTCGTCGGCCGTGAGCAGGTCACGGCGGAAGTGCCGTGCTGTGGCGACGATCAGGCAGTCGATCGTCGACATCGTGAATCCACTGCGGCGGAGGAGCCTGTGCAGCCCGGCTCCGGCCTCGTGTACCTCGTAATCGGCGGGCGGCAGCGGCTCGAGTCTGCCGAGGTAGTCGCGAGCTTTCGCCAGATCGCCGGCGGTCGTGAAGCCCTGCAGGAACTCCTGCACGATGACGGGTGCGGTCGCCGGCACGGTGCCGGCTTCCAGGAGCCGATCGAAGGCTCGTGCCCCCGCAGTCGAGCGCCCGCCGAAGAAGTCAATCAGAACGCTTGTATCGACGAGCGGGCCCATCCGACGCCGCCTTTTCGCGCATCACACCGAGGTCGCCGCGCCACCGCAGCGTACCGCGCGCGGCACGCAGGGCCTTCGCGCGCTCGATCCGGATCAGTTCTTCGAGCGCCCGCCGCACGACGGCACGTTTCGTGCGCTCGCCCGTCAACTCCATCGCCGTCTCGACGAGGTGCGGATCGAGATCGATGTTCGTGAGCATGTACAGATAATACACGGCGTTTGTACATCGCGCCGCACTGCCCCGCCTGCGAGGCGCGAGCCCTTCGCTACACGATGTGGGGCAGCGCGCGGTGCCCAGCCTCACCCTCGATGAGGGTCAGAAGGTACTCGCCGTAGGCGGACTTCCGCAGCGGCTCCGCGAGGCGGCGCACCTGCGCGGCGTCGATGTATCCCATGCGGTATGCGACTTCTTCGGGCGCGGCGATTTTCAGCCCCTGCCGCTTCTCGATCGTCTGGATGAACGTCGAGGCGTCGTGGAGCGACTCGTGCGTCCCCGTGTCGAGCCAGGCCATGCCGCGGCCGAGGATCTCCATCTGCAGCGTCCCGCGCTCCAGGTACGCCACGTTCACGTCGGTGATCTCGTACTCGCCGCGCGCGGAGGGCTTCAGCCCGCGCGCGATCGAGACCACGTCGTTGTCGTAGAAGTAGAGGCCCGTCACCGCGAAGTGCGACTTCGGGGCGCGCGGCTTCTCTTCGATCGACAGCACGCGTCCCGCGTCGTCGATCTCGGCGACGCCGTAGCGCTCGGGATCCTTCACGTAGTAGCCGAAGATCGTCGCGCCGGCCTCGAGCGCCGCCGCACGCTGGAGCATCGCCGTGAGGCTGTCGCCATAGAAGATGTTGTCACCCAGGATGAGCGACACGCTGTCGCGGCCGATGAACGGGGCGCCGATGATGAAGGCCTGCGCGAGCCCCTCGGGCTTCGGCTGCGGCGCGTAGCTGAAACCGAGCCCCCACTGGGAGCCGTCCCCAAGCAGCTGCTCGAAGCGCGGCAGCTCCCCGGGGGTCGAGATGATGAGGATCTCGCGGATGCCGGCCAGCATCAGGGTCGACAGCGGGTAGTAGATCATCGGCTTGTCGTACACCGGCAGCAGCTGCTTGCTGACGACGCTGGTGAGCGGGTAGAGACGCGTGCCGCTTCCGCCGGCGAGGATGATGCCTTTCACACTGCCAATTGTAGGAGGCGTGGCGGCTTTCGGCTACCGCGCGATCCGCTCCAGGACTCCGACTTCCGTCGCCGCATAGCTGGCACCGCAGGCACCGCAGTTCGCCTCCGCCGGAACCTCCCTCCCTCGCGCGAGGGTCACCCCGCAGTCGCACATCCAGCCGGAGACACGACCCGGATTTCCGACGACGATGGCGCGGGGCGGCACGTCGCGGATGACGACGGCGCCTGCGCCGACGAAGGCATACGCACCTATCGTGACGCCGCACAGGATCGTGCTATTGGCGCCGAGGCTCGCCCCGCGCTTCACGAGCGTGCGCCGATATTCGTCTTTGCGCGAGACGTGGCTCCGCGGGTTCACCACATTGGTGAACACCATCGATGGTCCGCAGAACACATCGTCCTCGAGGATTACGCCGGTGTAGATCGAGACGTTGTTCTGTACCTTGACGTTGTCACCGAGTACGCAGCCGGGCGACACCAGCACGTTCTGGCCGAGCGAGCAGCCGCGGCCGATCCGCGCGCCGGTCATCACGTGGCAGAAGTGCCAGACCTTCGTGCCGGCGCCGATCTCGCAGCCGTCGTCTATGTACGACGACTCGTGCGCGAAGTAGCCGCTCATGCGATGGAGAGCACAGGGCCTGGCGCCGTCCTGATGCGGTGCACCAGCTCGATCGAGGGCCGGGCGTCGCCGATCCCGAAGCCCCGGCCGGCCAGGATCTCCTCGTAGACGCGGGTGTGCAGCCCCGTCATACCGTCGGTGAAGTCGACCGGCTCGCCGTCGATCGTCATGTGGCGGTAGCTGCTCCGTCCCCCCGGCTGCAATGCGAAGGGGAGGTCGGCGCCGTCTGTCGAGAGAAACCAGGCCACGTCGGCGCGTTCCAGCCTGAGCGTTCCCGATGCGCGCGTGCCTCCCAGCTCGGTCACCTGGCAATCCTGGACTCCGCCGAACAGCCAGAGCAGCACATCGAACAGGTGGATGCCAATGTTCGTGACGACGCCGCCCGAGCGCTCGGCGCTGGCCTTCCACGAGGCCGCGTACCACCGGCCGCGCGCCGCCACGTAGCGGAGGTCCACCGTGTGCCGCCGGGCGGATTGGCGTAACCTCTCGCGGAGTGCCTGGAGTACCGGATGAAGCCGCAACTGAAGCACTGTGTACACGCGGCATCCCGTTTCAGCTTCGAGCTCCGCAAGCGGCTCAAGATTCCACGGGTTGATGACGAGTGGCTTTTCGCAGATCGCGTGTGCCCGCACGCGGAGAGCCAGGCGGATGTGCGCATCGTGCAGGTAATTCGGTGAGCAGATGCTCAGGTAGTGCACCCGCTCCGCGTCGCCGCTGCGCCTCAGTTTTTCGAGATGGCGGTCAAATCGCTCGATCTCGGTGAAGAAGCGTGTCTCGAACGAGTACTGGTCGAGGATGCCGACGGCGTCGTGCGGATCGGCGGCAGCGATCAGCTTCCCGCCGACGGCGCGGATCGCAGCGAGGTGCCGCGGGGCGACAAACCCAGCGACGCCGGTAATGGCAAAGTTCTTCATCGCTGCAGAACCGAGTCCTCGACGGGGAGTTCCAGGCGCGTGCCACCAGAGACGGTGATCTCGGCTTCCACCCTCTGCGGAGCCCCGAGCCGGAACACGTGCGGCGCGCGGATCTTCGTGGCGTTCCGCGTATCCACGACCAGCTTGGACGCCTGCACGACGAGGTCGACGTCGAAGGCGCGGTGGTCGGTGAGCACCACCACACAATCGGCGGCCCCGAGGCGCGCGGCGTCGAGATCGACCGACGCGAGATCGACTCCCCCGGGCCAGTCGGCCGCCCGAAGCGCCGGCACCCACGGATCACTGTAGGACACCTCCGCCCCCTGCGCCTGGAGCAGGTGCATCACGTCGAGCGCCGGCGACTCCCGCATGTCATCGATGTCGCGCTTGTACGTGATGCCCGCAATCAGGATGCGGGAGCCGTTGACGGCCTTCTTCTGCGTGTTCAGCGCCTCGCGCACCTTGTCCGCCACGTAGTGCGGCATCGAGCCATTGATGTGCCCGGCGAGCTCGATGAACCGCGCGTCGAACCCGAACTGCTTCGCCTTCCAGGAGAGGTAGAACGGGTCGATCGGGATGCAGTGGCCGCCCAGCCCGGGGCCGGGATAGAACGGCATGAAGCCGAACGGCTTCGTCCTGGCCGCCTCCACGACTTCCCAGACGTCGATCCCCATCCGGTCGCACATCAGCGCCAGCTCGTTCACCATCCCGATGTTCACCGCCCGGAACGTGTTCTCGAGCAGCTTCACCATTTCGGCCACCGTCGGCGAGCTGACGGGGATCACGGTGTCGATTGCGGCCGAGTAGAGTGCGCACGCGAGCTCGGCGCAGCGGGGCGTGAGCCCGCCGACGATCTTCGGCGTGTTCTTCGTGTTGAACCTCGGGTTGCCCGGGTCGACCCGCTCCGGCGAGAACGCGAGGTGGAAGTCGACCCCCGCCTTGAGGCCGCTTCGCTCCAGGATCGGCTGCACCAGCTCGGTCGTCGTTCCGGGATACGTCGTGGACTCGAGAATGATCAGCATCCCCGGATGCAGGTGCTCGGCGACCGCTTCGACGGCCGACACGACGTAGGACATGTCAGGATCCTTCGTCTTGCGCAGCGGCGTCGGCACGCAGATGTTGATCGTGTCGAGCTCGCGCACGACGGCGAAGTCGGTCGTCGCCGTCAGGCGTCCGGCGCCGACGCACGCGGCAACCTGGTGCGAGGGCACGTCGGGGATGTACGACTCGCCGCGGGTGAGGCTCTCGACTTTCGGCGCCGAGAGGTCAATGCCGGTGACGGCAAAGCCGCCCCGCGCGAGCTCGACGGCGAGCGGAAGTCCGACGTAGCCGAGCCCGACGACGCCCGTACGGGCGGTGCGGGAGGAAATCTTGTCGAGAAGATCCTTCATCTGGTCACCTGCTCTGTGGCCGGAGGATCGGCGATCAAAGCGTCGCCGCTCCCCTCAGGGCTACCTCGTGCCCGGCCGAGCGGAGTGTCCGCTCCTGCCGCGCCAGCTCGATGTCGTGGTCGACCATCATCGAGACGAGCTGATCGAAGCTCACACGGGGCTTCCATCGAAGCTTGCGCGCGGCTTTCGAGGGATCGCCCTGAAGAAAATCGACTTCAGTGGCTCTGAAGTAGCGAGGGTCGATTTCCACGAACTCCTGCCAGTCCATATCTGCGGCAGCGAACGCCGCCTGAACGAACTGCCGCACGGAGTATGCCTCACCGGTAGCAATCACGTAATCGTCGGGCGCATCCTGCTGCAGCATCAGCCACATCGCCTCGACGTAGTCGCCGGCAAAACCCCAGTCACGGCGCGCCTCCAGGTTGCCGAGGAACAATCGCTTCTGCAGACCGGCCTTGATCCGGCCGACCGCCCGCGTGATCTTCCGCGTCACGAATGTCTCACCGCGCCGCGGCGATTCGTGGTTGAACAGGATGCCGTTGCAGGCGAACAGTCCGTACGCCTCACGGTAATTCACCGTGAACCAGTGCGCCGCCACCTTCGCTGCAGCGTAAGGGCTGCGGGGATAGAACGGGCTGGTCTCACTTTGGGGTGGAGCGGTCGCGCCGAACATCTCTGAAGAACCCGCCTGATAGAAGCGGACCTCCCGGCGAGTACGAGCGCGGTAGTCGGTCAGCGAGTCGAGCAGCCGCAGCGTCCCGACCCCTACGATGTCGGCCGTATACTCCGACTCTTCGAAAGACACCTTCACGTGCGACTGGGCACCGAGGTTGTATACCTCGTCGGGCTCGACGCGCTCGAGGATCCGCCTCAGCACCGTCGCGTCGGCAAGGTCCCCGTAGTGCAGGTGCAGCGGCGCGCCGGACGAGTGCGGGTCCCGGTAAAGCGTGTCGAGTCGATCGGTATTGAAGGATGACGCTCGCCGGATGATGCCGTGGACCTCGTAGCCTTTGCCGAGCAGAAACTCGGCCAGGTAGGAGCCATCCTGACCCGTGATACCGGTAATCAGAGCGCGTCTGGCCATGCAATGTCTCTGAAGTTACAACTCAACAGGTGCAGATCTGCTGAGACCCGCACGTCACGGGCTCAGTGGCCTGGCTATGCGGAGGCAGCCACGGCGCGCACGCGCAGGGAATCGCGATGTTCCAGAAACCACTCGTAAGTGGATTCAATGCCCTCACGCAGGTTGATCCTGTGCCGCCAGCCCAATGCATGTAGACGGGACACGTCCAGCAGCTTCCGCGGCATGCCGTCGGGCTTAGCGGCGTCGAATGTCAGCACGGCTCGGGGATGAACGATGTCGCGGATCACCTCCGCGAGCTGACTGATGGAGAGGTCCTCGCCTGTTCCGACATTGACATGCTGCGCCTCGTCGTAGTGGTCCATCAGGAACACGCACGCGTCAGCGAGGTCGTCGACATGCAGGAATTCGCGCTTGGGCGTGCCGCTGCCCCAGATAACGACCTCCCGTGCCCCGGCAGCCTTCGCGTCATGAAACTTCCGCATCAGCGCCGGTAGGACATGCGCGCTTGTGAGATCGAAGTTGTCGTTCGGTCCGTACAGGTTGGTCGGCATAGCCGAAATGAAATCGGCGCCGTACTGCTTACGGTACGCTTCGCAGAGCTTGATCCCGGCGATCTTCGCAATCGCATACGCCTCGTTCGTGGGTTCGAGCGCGCCCCTGAGGAGCTGGTCTTCCGTCATCGGCTGCGTCGCCGCCCGCGGGTAGATGCACGAACTGCCGAGGTACAACAGCTTCTTCGCGCGATACAGGTGTGCTGCGTGCACGACCGTGGCGTGGATGAGCATGTTGTCGTAGATGAACTCGGCCGGACGCGTCGAGTTGGCGAGGATCCCGCCGACGGTGCCGGCGACGAGGTAGACGTACTCCGGCCGGTTCGCGCGAAACCAGTAGTTCACGGCCGCTTGGTCGCGGAGATCGAGCTGATCGCGGGTGGCGGTGAGGATGCGCTTCGCGCCTTGGGCTTCGAGGCGCCGGACAATGGCGGAGCCGACAAGGCCGCCATGGCCCGCGACAAAAATGCGGGATTCGGTATTCATACGAAGGCTGAGATGGATCCGCCTCGGGCTCAGCGAGGGGATCCGCAGAGGATACCAGAACCGCCGCGCCAGCGGAATCAACCCAGCCGTTATAGCGCGAATTTGAAATCGTGCCAAAATCAGCACATCGCCTCTGCCCCAACAAATGACTTCCGGCGTGGTCGTCCCTCCACAACTCGCTCGCCGCAAGGCGCCGGACGGTCGCTGGCTGTTTCGGCGCAGGAACGCCGGCGCGCTCGTGCTTCTGATCGCGATCGGGTTGATCGGCGGTTATGCTGCACGCGAAACGATCGCGCGAAGGGCTGCGTGGGTGCTGACTGTCGACACCGTCCGGCCCGGTGCGGACTACATCGTGCCACTGGGGGGAGGCGCCCACAACCGGCCATTCGTCGCCGCCCACCTGTACAGGCAGCGCATCGCACCCACGGTGATCATCTTCGAGCATCAGAAGATCCATGCGACCGGGGAAGCCCCAGGACTCTCAGAGACAGATCGCTATTCGCGAATCCTCGCAACCGAGGGCGTCCCTGCAGACGCGATCCGACGAATCCCAGGCGACGTTGCCGACACGTGGGATGAAGCGCAGAGCCTCCGACGAGTTCTCCCGCGAGATGGCAGATCTGTAATTGTCCTTGTGACCTCGCCCGAGCACACTCGCCGCGCTAGTTGGGTGTTCAGCAGGACACTGACCGGCCTTCCCGTGGAAGTTCGAGTCGCGCCGGCACGACATCCGCGTTTCGACGAGAACAACTGGTGGCGCGACGATGAAGGGATGAGGCTCTATCTGCTCGAATACTTGAAGCTGCCCTACTACTGGGTGCGCTCCGCCCTCACTTCGTGAGAACGAATCGATCAAGGACGAGCATGTCCAAACCCGTGCTGAAAAAAATTCTGACAGCGTCGCGCGGCGTGCATGCAATCGGTTCGATGGACGAATTGAAGGAGGTGTTCAGTAGTGCCGGAAGCCCACTTCGCGCGCCAAATGCCTTCAACAACCGCCTCAAGAGGACCGGCTCATTAGCGACCGTCTGCACACGCAGTCGTGCCGCGCCGAGCGGCAATACGTGGTGGAACTGTTGCGCATGCAGGGGCGAGAACTCAAATTCCATGAATGGTGATGGGATCACGTCTCGGAACAGCGCTGGAGCGTCCTCCTCACATACCGCCACACCGTAGGTCCGGTATGACGCAATCCCTTTGAGATGTGTATTCAGATTCTCGAGGACATACGAACTGAGCGGGCTCGCCAGGATGCTTCGGTTTCCAAGCGCGCGACTTCCCCATTCCATTCGACCCTGAAACCATCCCACTAGCCGGCCACGAGCCAACATGGCGGCAGTACGCTCGAGCAGCGGCCCTTCGTCCATGTAGTCGTAAGAAAGCTTGCAGTTCTCGAGCAGCAGCTTGATGTCCGCGGCGTCATACTCAGGCCCGAGCAGCGCCAGGCGGTGCGCGCTGGCTGGCTGCACAACCGCGCGCTCCTGGAGCCTGAGAGGAGCGCCGAGCGCCAGACCAGGGTTTCCCGGATGCGGCGGAACGAAGCAGGAACTCACGGACGCGTTCCTGGCTGCCGCTGTAGTAAGAGCCGTGTTGTAGAACAGTCCTCCGGCGAGACAGAGAGGCCCGTGTCCATAAGCGGCCGCAACAGCGTCGATGAGATCGTCCAGGATTCGGCAACACCCAAGCTGCAGGCGCGCCGCAAGGTTTGCCAGCGCCTCAATGCTTGTCTGCTCCGCTCGCCGGCGGGCGGTCGCAACTTGCACTTCCACCGTATCGCTCACACTTATTCGCCCGTTGGACATTTCGACACCGGGGATCCCTGCGTCATTTGCTCGGCCCACGCGACCCAGCAACTCGAGCTGCCTTGCCGGGCGTTCCCCCTTCGAGAACGCCCGGGCTACGCGGCTGTACAACGACGCGAGGTCGGGGCCCTGCCATGGCCAGTCGCGTCTCGCTAACTGTGAGCCGCTGCCACGCCATAGGGACATGCCTCCGCCTGGCTGACTGTCGCAGACAAGTATGTGGGCCTCGTCGAACGGTGAGTTCAGGAACGCTGCGGCCGCGTGTGCCTCGGCGTGATCGACACGAGTCGCCGCTAAGGACGTGTAATCCTGTATTCCGGCCTCGCCCACGGCGAACCGATGGGCTGCGCTGGCTGAGAATCCACACGCGTGGAGTACGGCATCCACGGCCTCCCTGGGGTTCTCCGGAAGAGCGACATCGCGGATTCGGCTCAGGCGCTCGTACTCACAGGCCAGGACCGGTTCCCCGTTACTCACCACCGCAACGGATCCGTTGCGGCGCAGCCCCGCCACGCCAACTATGGTGGTCACAGCTCGACGCGCGAATCGGCCGGCCCGGCACCCGGAACCCATGTGCCAGCTCTCGCCAGGACG
The DNA here is from genome assembly GCA_035553795.1 of Vicinamibacterales bacterium. GTDB lineage: Bacteria > Acidobacteriota > Vicinamibacteria > Vicinamibacterales > UBA2999 > 12-FULL-67-14b. The sequence goes on along the minus strand of DATMJU010000007.1, from coordinate 13,745 downwards.
GCCCTCCATCGCGCAAAAGCCGCAGGCTGATCATAGCGGGACTCGAACAAACGTCGAGCTGTTTGGCCCATCGACGCAGTGAGGGCGGCGTCGCTGCGCAGTCGCTGAATCACGCTCACCAGGCCGCTCGAATCCTCCGGATGAACACAGATGCCGAACCCCGGTGACGCCGCGATGAGGCGACCAATCTCACCGTCGTCGCTCCCGAGAAAGATCACCGGCCGCCCCGCCGCAAGGCACCCATACACCTTGCTGGGAACAACCAGCCCTTCGAGCGCGGGCTTCAACGACACGATGTGACAATCTGGAAGCGTGAGCGTTTCGCGGAGCCGTTCGCGAGGCTGATACGGCTGAAACGTGATGTTGGCCAAACCATTCTCGCTGGCTATGGCTTCGAGGGCCGTTCGCTGTTTTCCCCCGCCGACGAGGACGAAGCGAATATCCCTGGTGTCGCTCAGAAGTCGGGCGGCCTCGAGAACCGTCGTGAGCTCGTGGGCGCGACCCATGTTGCCCGAGTAGCCAACGACGAACTCGCTGCCGATGCCCCATTCGCGTCGCAGCGGGTTATCTTGCGGCGAAAGCGGCCGGATGTCAGTGCCCGACGCCCAGTTCTGGATCACCGAGAGCCGGCTGCCGTCGATACCCCTCGCGGTGAGGAACTCACGCATCCGTTCGCCCAGCACGACGTTGCAGCGTGCCGTGTCGAGGGACCGATCTCGCATCCAGGCCAGCGCCCGCCCCACCCACGCCGGCCATCTGCTGAAGTCAAGTTCAGTCGCGATCTCGGGAAAAATATCGTGGAGCCAATTGATCAACACCGCGCGCTTCGCCCGCGCCGCCCACGCGATCGGTACGGAAATCAATGGTGGGTCCGTCAGGGCCACAACGATATCTCCGCGAGATGCGAGCCGCAGTACACGCCAGAGCGCAGAGACGTAGAAAGTGGCGTAATCGATCGTTCGACCGACGAGCGAGCTTCGGCCGAATCGAGACGTCCACACGCGAACCACAGCAACGCCTCTGACGTTCTCTCTCGCCGGCAGCGGATCATCCGGGACGTCATAGCGCAACCTGCTGGTTACTACATGAACCTCGCAGTCCGCCGCAAGATGAAAGGCGAGATCCGAGAGGATCTGACTCGTGGCCGACGTATCAGGAAAGAAAAAGCGGTTGACGAAGACGACCTTCACGAACGGCGGGCGATAAAGTGCTCGCCGAGGACGAGCACGTCCATTCTCGTCCGCAAGAAGCAGTCCAAGGCTTCGTCCGGCCGACACACGACAGGCTCGTTTTCGTTGAATGACGTATTGAGCACCATCGGAACGCCGGTCAGACGCTCAAACTCCCGAATGAGGCGGTAGTAGAGAGGGTTCGTGTGCTCGTGCACGGTTTGCAACCGACCCGATCCATCGACATGCGCGATGGCGGGGACCTGTGCGCGCCTCTCTTGACGAATCTGGTAGACCTGCATCATGAAGGGCACGTCATCGTCGGTTTCGAACCAGCCCGCGACGGCGTCGCGAAGAATCGAAGGCGCGAAGGGACGGAATGATTCGCGCCGCTTGATCTTCAAGTTGAGGATGTCCTTCATATCCGGGCGACGCGGGTCGCCCAGGATGCTCCGGTTTCCGAGAGCGCGTGGTCCCCATTCCATCCGCCCCTGAAACCACCCCACCACCATCCCGTCCGCCAGCGCGCCGGCCGTCCGCCTGCACAAGGTCGCGGCGTCTTGCATCGGCGTCACCTCGCAGTCGATGAGCTCGGCCTGTCTGGCATCCAGCGCAGCGCGAAAGTCTGCTGAATCGTACTCAGGACCCCAGTATGCGTGATCCATCACGGGCGCCCGCATGCCCCGCGTGCCCGAGCTCTGGTGCCATGCGACATATGCCGCGCCGATCGCTCCACCGGCGTCGCCTGCCGCGGACTGGACATACAACCGGGTAAACGGTGTGTGGCGATACACTTTCCCATTTGCCACGGAGTTCATGGCGCAACCGCCAGCGAGCGCAAGCGCATCCATGCGGTGCCGCGCGTGCAGAGTGTTCAGCAGATGAAAGAACGCCTCCTCGTACATCGTCTGAACGGATCGCGCCAGGTCGCGATGCTTCGGCGTCAGCGGATCCGACGGTTCTCGCACGGGTCCGATGAGATCAACGAGGGCGGCGGAGAACAATTCGCCGACATGGGGGGATCCGTTGTCCCACTCATAGTCGATCCTCTCCTTGTGATGTCGGAAGAACTCCAGGTTCAGCCGGTACCCACCGTCCTCTTGGAGTTGCACGATCCTGCGCATCTGCGGCATGTAGGCTGGCGTTCCATAGGGAGCGAGTCCCATCACCTTGTATTCATCGCCGTAATGCGGGAATCCCAGGTACTGCGTCAGCGCCTGATAAAAGATCCCCAGAGAATGCGGAAAGTACACCCGGTTCTCGATCTCGATGGTGGTCTGGGTCCCCACGCCCCACGCGGCGCTTGCGAAATCGCCAAATCCGTCAACGGAGACGACGCCGGCGTCCTGAAAAGGCGAGACCAGGAAGGCCGACGCGAGATGGGCGAGGTGATGCTCGACGTGAACGATCTGCCCCTTGAAGGGCTGCGCAGGGAAGGCGTTCTCAAGTACCGCACCAACCCCGGCCCTCTCACTCTTGTTCCTGATGCGATCGATGACCAGCCGGAAGTCAGGCCGGTGTGCCACGGTAAAGGCCAGTTTCCGCCATAAGTTCGCGGACGAATCCTGGTTCAGCGCGACGCAGTCGACGTCGCTGACGGTAATCCCCGCCTCACTCAGGCAGTAACGGATCGCCTCGGCTGGGAAGCCCGCCCAGTGCTTGATGCGCCGAAAACGCTCCTCTTCTGCGGCCGCGACCACACGGCCGTTCCGCAGGAGGCATGCGGCCGCATCGCCGTGGTATGCATTGATGCCGAGGATGAACACGATTCGGGCTACACCTTCTCACCGCGAGAATACCGCTGCACAAAATCCATCATTTCCACCCCTGACGGAGATGCGAAGACTTCATCGTTCGGAAGCTTTGAAAGCGTGTACCCAAGCTCCTGTAACAGCGATGCCGATACTGCGTCCTGATCGATACCATCGATCGTCGACCTGTGAAACTCGATCAGCAGACGCGGGTGCGCTGCTTTCATCACGTGCGTCATTCCCTTGAGCGCCTGCAGCTCGGCGCCCTCGACATCCAACTTCACCACGTTCGGAGGGCGCAGCTCTCCGCGATGGTATAGGTCGTCAATCGCTACAGCATTCATCACCCGGTCGCCGTCGGGGGCGATGCGGCCGGTCGCCTGCGTGCCCTGAAACCGCAGCGTTCCCCCGCACTCCCAGGCTGCGCAAGGAACCACCGTCACGTTGTCGATAGCGTTCAGTTCGAGATGCCGCTGAAGGAATGCCACGTTCTCCCGCTGCGGCTCGAATGCGTAAACGTGTCCGGTTTCTCCCACCAGTCGCGACGCGAGCAGGGTGAAGAACCCGACGTTTGCTCCGATATCGAAGAAGACGTCTCCCGGCTTCAGCAACCTGACCAACATCGTCTGATTCAGCGACTCGTAGGAACCCAACCAGCATCCCGCTGTATGCGACCCGGCGATCCACCACATACCCGCCGCGGGCCCCTGGAGGATGGGAAGCGCCATCCTTCGGGGGACATGGTGTACCAGCCAGCGCGGTAGCCACGTGAGCCACCCGCTGCTGGCCGTGAAATCGAACCAGATCCGTCGCATCATTCGAGCGTTCGACCGGTCGGGCGGTTCACTGACGCGCCGATGGCCCCCCCGTCAACGTCGCACGACAGCAACCGTCTTCCCTTGAGCGACAACGCAGCCGCCCAGGCCAGACCCGTCAATTCGGCTATGACGGTTCCGGGTATCCACCACGGACGCCGAAGATGGTGTCTGGTCCTGACCGCCCGGAGTGGGCGCGTTAGCACCGCGAGCCACCGTCTCTGCAGCGCCGGAGCATGCAGAAGGTAGTAATAGTCGCCGACGGCATGACTCGGCCGAACCGTCGTGAGGTGATGACCGTACGATCGAGTACCGCCTGCCGACGCCTTGAGGTGCCTGATACAGGCTCGCGGCTCGAACAAAATGCGCTGTCCCGCGGCAATGGCGCGCGCAGCAAAGTCGGCTTCGAACCGGTAGGCGACGTGGACAAAATTTTCATCGAATCCCCCCAGCTCCAGAGCCAGCGCGCGAGTGACGCTGAAGTTCCCCGCCATCAATTCACCGATGAACTGCCGGCGATCCGAGGAGAACCGGAAGCGTCCCCCATCACCTGTTGCGGCGTCATCATCCCACGGCTGCAAGACTCTGCCAGCGACAATGCGGTGGCCTTCGGCTATGGCAGCAGCGTGCATGCCGATGAGGGACTCGTCTGGGACGATGTCATCATCGAGAAAGAGCACGACGTCGCCACTCGCGACGCGCAGCCCCACGTTCATCGCGTGCGTTATCGACGGCCCGTGCAGCCTGATCCAGCGAATACTGCCATCCGCCGCCATGCGTGCGAGCTCGCTGCGGGTGGCGGGTTCGTGTTCCTGTGTCTGATCGACGACGATCACTTCGGCCAGCGGGCCACGCAGGTTGACAACGTGCTGCACCGTGTTCAGCAGCACCTGCTCACGGCGGTAGGTCGGGATCACGACCGAAACCGACGGCAGGCATGGCGTCACACTGGCAACAGGGAGCGTTTCCACAGAGCGTGCCGCGGCGTCAGGAGCGCCTGCGAAGAACCCGCGCAGGTGCACCAGCGACGACGGACATCGGGGCCACATCGCGAGTGACCACTGAGCCAGCGCCGATCACAGCACCGTCGGAAATGTGAACGCCGGGCAGTACGACAACGTTGGCACCGAGCCAGACGTCTGCCCCAATGACAACGGGCTTCGCTGAGCAGCCCTGCTGGTCGATTCGGAGACCGGCGGAGATGCCATGGTTATGGTCCGTGATGAAGCACCCTGGCGCGATCACGGTGTGGGATCCGATCGTGACCCGCTCTAGAACGTCGAGTTCGGTTCCCCGTCCGAGGAACGTGAAATCGCCGATGTCTAGCCTCGCCTTCTCACCGACGAGCTTGAGGTAAACATCCGGTTCCGCGATAAACCGCTCGCCGCTGCGCACTCCGGTTGGCCAGCGTACGATTACGCGCGGACCGATAGTGGCCTTCCGCCCCAAGTTTGCCCCACGCATTCGCATCAGCCACGCGCGACCGCGGCCGCCGAGGATTGCAAAGAGGCTGCGCACCTGCTCGAGTCGCTGAGCCAATTCGGTCATACGCCGTTTATCCCGATCGCCAAGAGCTGGTGCGCCATTCGCGGCCCGACGTATGGGATGGCAAGACTTGCGCGGTCCAGCAGGGAAAGGATGGAGGAAGGCGTGAATCCATGAATGAGACGGAGCTTCATGTGACCGCTGATCCATGGCGTTTCGAAGAACCCCACCTCGGCAGGGGTCAACCCGGATTCCCGGAGAATCGACCGCAGCTCCTCGGCCGTGTACGCGAAGAAGTGCCCGTCTGCGTCGGCGCTGAACTCACGATGCAGGTGAGCCCTGGGATCACCCAACGCTGTAAACGTCGGCAGATCGTTCTTCACGTACAGCCAGTTTGGCGTGGTGACGACCAGGCGGCCCCGAGGGCTCAGCCACCTCGCCAGCCGGGTCGTGAACTCCACCGGCCGCACGAGATGTTCGAGCACCTGGTTTGCAAAAATCAGATCATATTCGCGGGATGGCTGCCATTCCATGGCGTTTGCGCACGTCCAGGTGATATCGCCGTACTCATAGCGAGAGCGCGCGTATTCAATAAACTGCGGCCGTATGTCGACCGCCTCGACGGAATGACCCCGCTCGGCCAACAACAAAGCGAGTGTGCCTTGTGCGCACCCGATATCAAGGACCCGGAGCCTCTTTGTCCCGGCAATTGTCAGGTACAGGTCCAGTTGGTTGTGATACTGGTTCCAGATATGACGCGCGACACGCCTGTCCCAGATCTCTCGAACGTCATGGTTGTAAAGTGCCAGAACTTCTTCCGGCCAGGCAGGGTCGAATAAAGGGCGTTTCATCCCAGCTGAGCCAAGCGCAGCAGCGACTTGATGTGAAGCGGATAGACTGATAGAGCGCGGTTGAAATAACTCCTGGCACGGGGGTCGCGTCGCCGACGGAGACACTCTCCTAAAAAGTAAAGGGCCTGCGCTTGCCCTCTTCGGCTGACGGCCCTCGCCTTCGGCTGAATGCGCCTGGCCGCGGAGAGAAGGTCGAGTTCACTCTCGCCGCGCCTGCGGCGCTCCGCACAGCGTAGGATCAGCTTCGCTGAACGCACTTGCCGGTTGCGGTTCGTGGCACTAATTGATGAAACGCCGATGAGGGCCTGATAACCTATCTGAGGAACCACGACGTGGTCCCCGTACTCTATCAATCGCGTCCACAGGTCCAGGTCCTGAGCGAAATAGAACGCCGTTCTGTACCCGCCGACCCTGTCGTACAGCAGCTTCGGAAAAAGCGTTGCGCCATGGTGGGATGGGCCTCGAACCTGCTGCAGATTGGTCGTCTCCAAGCGCTGCTGTGCCTCGTCAGGGTCTGGAGTGACGTCATACAGGAGCTCACCCTCGGGACCTACGTATCGCGTCCACACTGAGACAATCGCTGCGTTAGGAGTACTCGCCGCGGCCGCCAGCTGAGCGTTCAGTCGGCCCGGCAGTGAAATGTCCCCCGCATCCTGCCTGGCCAGGAATCGTCCACGGGCCTCGGCGCACCCGCGCGCGAGTGCCGCGGTAAGCCCTCTGTTTGGTTGATGTACCACCCTGACGCGGGGATCGATCGCCGCCCACTTGTCGGCGCACGAGCCGGTCGAGTCGGTCGATCCATCATTGACTACGATCAACTCAAGCGCCACGCCCTGCTGCTCCAGGATACTCGCCATGCTGGCGTCGATCTGCGAGGCGGAGTTGAACGCCGCCATTACTACGGATACATCAGGGGGAGGGGGCACTTCCACTATCTCTCGATCGGCACCACATGCTGCCCGGAATGTCGCACACAGAACCCAATGCTTCCCGCAGTCGCGAGCGCATCCATAGCTCGACTCGTGTCGCCGCGGAGCCATCGGCGCGGGCTCAACACCGGCACTCTGGCCGCTCTCTCAACCCCACGAAGCAACCAGCGAACCGCCTTCGGGTATCCACCCATGTCCGAGAGCGCCGCAAGTGTTCCGCGACATGGCCAAAGCCGCTCGACAACGAACCCTTGCGACCGGAACAACACGGCGAGCCCCCACGCGCTCATGTGGAAAAAGGAGGCGTGAAACGGCTCGCCAAACGCAGCCGTTCCCACGAAGCGTGCGCCAGGCTTCAGGACACGGCGAATCTCCGCGACTGCCGCAAAGGGGTCCTCGAGGTGCTCGAGAACCGCCACCGACATTGCGACGTCAATCGAGCCGTCGCGCAGAGGGAGCGCGTGTACGTCCGTGTGCAATGTCGGACCATGCTCCACCAGGTCGATTCCGATCCAGTCGTACCCGAGGCCAGCGACGAAGCTGCGGAACTCGCCATCGCCACAACCCACGTCGAGCAAAACGGCGCCAGGTGCGTGCTCGGTGACCTCGAGCAGTGACATCACGTCGACGGCCCCCCTGGGCGGTGGCGCTCCTCGATAGGCGATGCGAGGGGCCTCGACGACTACTCCGTCGAGGACATCATCCGCGGCGAGGATGGGGTGCCTGAGCACGCGCATCGGTCGGCGATGCGGAACAAACCGGTGATCGCGTGTCTCGAAACGGCAGCGGCCGCATATCGCCCGCAAGGAATCGTGCTGCGGAAAATCGAGGGCGGCACCGCAGCCCGGACACTGGATCAACGATTTCAATCGATCGATGTTCATGACGCGCGGACGGAGGAACGCGCCAGATCCACTAGACGCGCAATGTGGCCCACGGCCCGCCAGCCCAGGCAGGTGGCCGCCACCCGATACAGCCGATAATCAATGGCTCTGACCCGCTGGGGGCCGGACGCTGCGACCGCGAGCTCGAACAATTCCGCTGCTTCCCCCGGCAGTCCAGACGCGCCGCATTGCCTCGCGAGCAGGAACAGACTGCGGGCGAACCGCTGCATGTGCACATCTCCCGGGCCGATTCCGGCGCGCCGCGCGTGCCGGTAGATGAGCGCGTATGCGCGTGCACGCTCGCGGTTGCGCGCAGCGTCGAACGCCGAACCTCGGCAGAGGCGAGCCTCCGCGTGGTCGCGTACGTCGGCCAGGAACTCACGACAATGCACGAGCCTGGTGCCGAGCGCCGCGACCCGGCAGTCGTACTCCCAGTCCTCGTGCAGCGACAGCGGCTCCCACGGTCCCGCCGCTTCGCAGACGCTCCGGCGGTACAGCGGCGTCGGCGTATCCCACCATCGCTCGGTCAGGAACGACGGGAACATCGCGTCGACCGTACTGCCGGATCCCTTCCACGGGACGTCGACGGGAGCGTCGCTCACCCGATAGTGCCGCGTGTAGCAGTAGGCCACACCGCAATCGGGGCGCGCACGGAGGGCCGCCACCTGCACCTCGAACTTCCGCGGATGCAGGAGATCGTCGCTGTCCAAGTACTGGATGAACTCGCCGCGCGCCTGTCTGCGGCCCGCTTCGCGCGCGCGTCCCGGCCCGCCGTTCGCCTGGGTGACGAACCGCACCTCGCGCGGATGGTCATCCGCGAGGGCCCGCCCGAGCATTGGGGTGTCGTCCGTCGAACCGTCATCGACGATGATGAGCTCGATCGGACGGTGGGTCTGCGCGAGCACGCTGCCCACGGCTTCGCGGAGCATCGCCGCCCGGTTGAACACCGGAATGATCGTCGACACCAGCCCGGGTTCTACATGCGCGGCCTGTGTCGTCACGGCCGCACCGGCGACGACCGGGGACCGGCGAGCGGCAACATCTGCGACGCGGTGGCTGGCAGCGCCGAACGGGGTCCAAGGTAGTACCGCGCCCACATGTTCAAGAGCAGCAGCCGCCACGCGAGAATCGAAAAGATGCTGACGCCGCGCGGGAACGCATAACCTGACCGGCCACGCTTGAAGTAGGCGGTCATGGTCGGTTCGAGTCCCAGCGACTTCGTCAATCCTGACGGGTCGAGAACAACATCGCCGGCGAAGGCGCGGAACGCTGGAGACTCATCCATCCAGTTGGCGGCGATGGAACCGCCGAACTTGGGCCGCTGAAGGATGCCCTCCGGCAGCAACCCCTGCCTGAGCGCCATCCGCCGCAGAAGGTGCTTGTTGGTACCGCCGCTGAGGAGCAGTCCGCGAGGCGTGCGGTAGCCCTCGTCGCCGACGCGCACAGCGAGCAAGTGGACGTGGCCTTCCACTCTCACCATGCTCGCCTTCTCGACCTTCGTGTTGTAGCAATTCTCCGGAATACTCTTGACGCGATGCAACCCGGTCACTCGGTCCGATGCGGCTGTAGGAGGGTGGATCATTCGTGCAGTGCCCAATCGCGCTGGAGGGCTCATCCTACCGGTGCGTTCTTGAATGCTCGCGCTTACCCAGGAGCAACTCGAGCAGATGTAAGGACAACAACAACTCAGCACATGTCCGCTGCAGCGCGTAGTATAGTCCTGGAAGACCGTCGAGTAGGTTGCGACGGACGATGACGCAATACAGGAACATCGCTGGAGGCGCCAACACGATGCAGCGTCTGAGACGATCGCCACGCGACAGTTCCGCCGCAGCTGTGGCGCTCAGTTTTGCTGCCTCGAGTTCCATGTACCGGTTCTGCGCCGTGACCCATCGGTGCAGAGGCTTCCGGTCGTCATGATAAATGAGGTGCCGCAGCGCCCTCACTTTCCCTTGCGTCGCGAGCAGCTGTGTGTGGCCGTCCTGCTCGTACCGAGCTCCCTCGCGACGAAAGAGTGTGACCTTCGCCGGATATGCGGTACCCCGCAGCGGTTTCCCGCTGACACAATACCTAAACGACGTGGTGTAGGCGACTACATCGCAAGGCGGGCGCAGCGCCGAAATCTCGTTTACAAGTTCCGAGGAGAGCACGTAATCTGCGTCCAGCGCAAGCACCCAAGCCGTGGTGATTCCGGTCTCGTGAAGCCCGAAGTTCCACTGCTTGGCATGAGAGTCAAACTGACGGTGAATGACGCGCACCCGAGGGGTTCGCGCCAGAATCGCTACCGTCTCGTCGGTGCTGCCGCTGTCGACGACTACTATCTCCCGAGCCCAGCTGAGTTGCCCGAGCGTTCGCTGGATATTCGGTGCCTCGTTGTATGTGAGGATCAACGGTGTGACGTCGGCCAGCATGTCACCGGACCACGGCGTAGCGGCGCGACCAAAGATTGAGCAGCAGCAACCGCCAGGCGAGGATAGAAAAGATGCCGATGCTGTGCGGAAACGCATACCCCCGGCGGTTCTTCAGGAAGTACGCGTTCATCGCCCGTTCCAACCCCAGCGATTTCGTCATGCCGCCCGGGTCGAGGATCACGTCCCGGGCGAATGCTCGGAAGCTCGCCGAATGGTCCATCCAGGTGGTGGCGATGGAACCGCCAAACTTGGACCGGTTCAGGATGGAGGACGGCAGCAGCTCATGGCGAGCCGCCATCTGCCGGAGAAGCTGCTTGTTCGTGCCATCGCGCAGGAGCAGTTCGCGCGGTGTCCGGTATCCTTCGGCCGCAACCCGCACGTCGAGGAACGGCACGCGTGCTTCGACGCCGACCGCCATGCTCGCCTTGTCGACTTTCATGTTGTAGCAGTGCGGCAGCTGATGCCGCGTCTCGAAGAGCCTTACAGCAGAGAACGCATCCTCGTGCGCGGTATGGTGCAGGTCGCGCAACGTGTGATGAAAGCGCCAGAGCTCGCGTCCCCACCGACGCCCCGAATACCAGCGGTACATCTGCAGCGAACGGCGCCACGCACTTTTGTTGTCCGCTGCTGGTCCGCCGCACGTTTCGAAGTTCGAATAGCCGCCGAACAGTTCGTCCGAACCTTCGCCGACCAGCACGACCTTGACGCCAGCCTCCCGGCATTTCCGGTATAGGACCATCGTGGAAATGACGCCCCAGTCGCCAAAGAGGTCGTCCACGAACCAGACGGAGCGCTCGAGGTCGCTTGTTACCTCCTCCGATCTGATCAGAACCTCTTCGTGGTCGGAGCCGATGAAGTCGCTCACGGTACGCGCGAATGGGCGCTCGTCGACGACGGAGTCGGCGAATCCCATGCTGATCGTGAGGACGCGACCCTGGCGGGCAGCGAGCGCAGCGACGATGCTCGAATCCAGCCCTCCGGAGAGCAGAAGACCGACGGGAACATCGGCGATCATGTGCTCGCATACGACGCGCTCGAGCACCTCGAACAGACGGTCGGCTCGTCGTTCGACCTCGCCAGGCTCGCCGGTCGCCGGTTCGACAGAGGGCGGTGCGTAGTATTGCTGGGGCACGGGGCGACGTCTGGCGGCGTAATCGTCGACCGACAGTTCCATCGAGCACCCGGCCGGCAGCTTGAACACGCCGCGCAAGCTCGTTTCGTGGCGGTCGTAGACGAAGTTCAGTTCGAGATACTGGCGGAGCGCTGCGGAATTGATCTCAGGCCGAAACCCCTCCAACGGGAGAAACGCCTTGATCTCGGAGGCGAAGTAGAACCCGCCGGCAGCGTCAAACCAGTAATACAGCGGCTTGATGCCCATCTGATCGCGCGCAAGAAGAAGGGTCCGCCGCCTTGCGTCCCAGATCGCGAACGCAAACATTCCCGCGATGCGGTCCAGCAGCCCGGCGCCCCATTCCTCGTAGCCGTGCACCAGGATTTCCGAGTCGGTGCGGGAGGTGAAGACGTGGCCGCGTGCCGCGAGTTCGGATCTCAGTTCCCCGAAGTTGTAGATCTCGCCGTTGAACGTCAGGATCACCGTGCCGTCCTCGTTCGGCATCGGCTGATGGCCCGCGCTGGACAGGTCGATGATGCTCAGGCGGTTGTGAACGAGCGCCACGCCGTTCGCCGCGTCCACGAAAGTGCCGCGATCGTCAGGACCACGGTGGGCCATGGTCTGGGCCATCGCCACGAGCTCATCTGCGTGGCGGCCGCTGGCGGGAGCGAACCATCCGGCGATGCCACACACTAGAAAACCTCTCCTGATTGGCCAACCAGCTGACGAATTCGTTCGGCTGGCGGAATCCGGGTCAGCCTCCAGTAGCGCGCGACCGCGGGACTCGCCGCGCCCCGGACCTTCTCGGGCTGCGGCGGGTGCCACAAATGCAGAATCGGCAAATAACCCCATACCCAGGCGCGCCGAGTGATTGCGCGTTCCCAGAACTCGTTATCCTCCCCGCCCCAGCCGATAAACCCTTCGTCGAAGCCACCGATCGCGCGGTACGCGTCGCGAGTAATGGCGAAACTGCCGCCCGCTTCGAGATTCTGGACGACGGTCTCGGGGACGTCGTCAGCGTCAATCTCGCCGGTGTGCTGGATGCGGGTCGACTGCCGATCCGTCAGATAGAACACGAAGCGTTTCAAGTTGATGACCTCGAAGCCATCCCGTTGCCGGAGCAGCGCCTGCATCGCGTATTCACGCGGCAAGAGCATGTCGTTGTCGTGAAAAATAAGTAAGCGGGCACGGGCATGCCGCATCCCCGCATTGAAGGCGGCCGCTCGTGAATAGCCGAGCGTCTCCGCCATGGGCGTGTGCACATAGCGCACCCAGGCCGGGAGGCGGTTCGCAATCAGCGGCTCCGGCGACTGCTCGACCAGGACGCACTCCACCGCGACCCCTACTTGAGCCGCGATGCTCTGCAGCACGCGGTGCAGGTGCGGAAGGCGTTCGAGACCACGGTGGCCGATGACAAATGTCACGTCGGGAGTCGTAGTCGCCGCGGGTGCCGTCGCAGGCAGCGTGATGGGCCAGTCGCGCAAAGTGCGCCGCATCAACAGCCCACCGAATGACGGGAAAATCCTCGCCACGTGCAGGTCCGTCGTGAAGTGCCAGCGGCAGGCGGCGCCAATCGATTGCGGCCCTGGATCCACCCTCTCGCGACGGTTCCGTACGTAAATGATTGGCTTTGCGGCGCGGGGTCGTCGACTGGGTCGCATGGCCCAGACGAAGGACGGGCCGTCCAGCACGAGAGCGCCAACCCGCTCCTTAAGAGTCGGTGGTCGTCGCTTCACGGCACCGTGCTTCGTATTCAGAAGCGAACCGCTGAAACTCGTCGCGATCTTCAGAAGTCAACGTCCCGCTGCTCGTTGGCCATTCACTACCAGGGTCTGCGTAGACCGGGCGGACGTGCAGCACGTCGCGCAGGCGCTGGGCGAGCCATGGGTGCAGTCGCAACCGGGCGAGGCGACCTTCGTCAGGGTGGCGCAGAACAGGCACGGTCCCACACGCGGGGGCGAGACCCATCGCCTTGTCCAAGGCGCTTGCCCATGCGTCGATGGACCCGCCATGCTCGTATGCGCCAGTCTGCGAGCCTGCCGCGGTGGCCGACAGGCGGGTCAAGAGCCCGGGCTCAGAGACCAGCCGTTGTACGTGCCGTGCGGCGACGGCGACTTGCCCGACGGGGAAAATTAGCGCGTTGTGTTCATGGACGAAGTGCCGTTGCGCGTATATCCCGAGGAACTCGGAGATCACCGGCACCACGCCGTGAGCCATCGCCTCACGTGGTGCGATCGTGACGCCCTCGGCAGCGGAGAAGTGAACGACGCAATCGAGTGCGGGCAGGAAGCGCTCGTAGAGGGCGGCACTGTCTTGCCAACCGTGCCACCGCACGATAC
>DATMJU010000006.1:0-6154 GCA_035553795.1 Vicinamibacterales bacterium | reverse complement strand
CAGTTGATGGAGTCCTGCACCACCTGCCATCGACATTACCGGCCCGACTATGGACGCCCGAAACCGCCGGGCGCATAGCGTCATCGCGGCCGCCGTCCTGGCCGTCGCGATGATTGCGTTGCCGGCCGCACAGCAGGCGGCGCCCGTCATCCTGCACACGGCGACCGAACAGATTCCGCTGAAGACCTATGCGGAGATGATGCGCGCCGGCTTTCTGCAGATCACCTCGGGCGCTGCGCGCGACATTCCGACCGTCACCGACGTCAGCTACTTTCGCTGCAGCCTGACCGGATGGGCGCCGAAGGGCGTGCTGGTCGCATCCGAGGAGCTGTTCAAGTCCGAATATGCAGAGCGCCGCTTGATACCGGTGTTCATCAGGCCGCTGGCGGTGTCGACCGTTGCGGCACGCGCCGCAGACCTTGAAAAGCCCGAGCGGATCGCGGAGTTGCGGAGGGCGGTGAAGGTTCCAGAGGGAGGCGATCGTTCGTACTTCTTCCTGATCCTGTCGTCGGGAGATCTCACCCGCTACTACCCGTTCCGGATCGCCACCCCGAAGCAATAGCCTTTCGCACCCTCCGCCACGATGCGGTCAGCGTCGTGGCGCTCAAGATCAATCCACCGATGCTCAGGCCGATGACGACGATGTCCCACAGCGGTCGCTTGTAGTAGAGGAACGGGAAATCCAGGCTGTGGAGGCCGTGATAGAGCCAGCGATTGACGCGCGTCAGCCGCTCTTCCTTACGCACCACTCCCGCGCGTGCCGGATCGAAGTACAGCCACGTGCGTTGCGGATCCGCATATTGCACGCGCAGGACCGGCAGCGATAACCGGCGATCGCGATCGTAATAATAGGCGTCGTAGTCGTTGAGCCAGGCCATGTCGTCGATCGGCACGTCCGCCATCGCGAGCTTCGCGCTCTCGACGACCGAGTCGTCAGCCAACCGCGGCACCGGACCAGAGTGCGGGTCATCGAACGGCACGAGACCGGCGGCGGACAAGGCGAAGTGGCGTCCGCGATAACGAACGATCTCGACTTCCTTTGGCGGCGCATCTGCGTAAGCCCCGACAACGGCGCGCAGCCGTTCAACGGTGAGTTCGCGCGCGTCGATCGCGCCGCCCGACACGCGTTGACGCTGCTCGCGAGTAGGCGCCGTGCCGGGGTGCCAGTCCCACGGATCCATCGACAGCAGCCCGCTGAAGATCCAGGTCGTCGTCACGACGCCAAAGATCAGTCCCGCATAGTGATGCCAGCGCATCCAGCCTGCATAGGGCGACCAGTGCCGTTCACGCTTGAGGCGATATCCGCGCAGTGGCGCCAGCCGCCATGCGCCCCACGCCACTCCGGCGAGGCACATCACCGTGCCGGCGATTGACACCCACACGATCATCCCGTTCCAGAGCGCGCCATTGCGCCTGAACGGCGTGAAGTAGAGCCAATGCAACACTGCGCCGGTCCACCCCCAGAAGCGGCCGGACGCGTTGGTCTTGAGAACCACTTCGCCGCCGGCTTCGGTGACGTACAGCTCGGTGCCTGCAGCATCCTCCACGGCGATCCGGTGCGCCGGCATTCGGCCGCGGATGCCGAAGGACCACTGGTCCGCATCAGCCAGCCGTGCATCGTAACGAAGCTCGCGATGCCCGCCATCAAACGCGCGAGCGATGCGCATCGCCTGGCCGGCATCGACCGCCGGCACCCGCCCGCCGGCGTCTGCGAACACGAACTCGGTGCGGCCATTCGTGGTGATCCGATAGACCGGCCGGCCTTCGAGCGTGCTGATGGTCAGCCGCGCAATCTCGCCGCCCGGAGGCGCTTCTCGAATCGATGCGGGATTGATGGCGGGGAGCCGCGCCAGCCGCTCTGCATCGTCCAGCGCAGGCATGCGCGCGTACATCATGATGACGCCGGAAACGAACCACACCACGAAGAGCACGCCGAGGCCGACGCCGAGCCAGCGGTGCGTGTAGATCAGGACGCGCGCAGTGCGGTGCCCGCTCGCCGGCCTGGCCATCGGCGTCTTGTACCACAACTATTTCTTTTAAGTTTTCTCTTTAAACTTTACACTTCGCATAGCGATGTGGATTTTGCAGTCCGTTGAACCACAGGAAGCGGGATTGACGTTCCGCCTGTTGCCGGGAACGCTGAAGACGTTGGGGCGGGCTCCGCGGGCGGACTTCGTGGTGGATGCGGCGCTGGTCTCGCGCGTGCACTGCCGGTTCACGCTCGATGAGCGCAATCAGCTCGAGATCGAAGACCTCGGCAGCACCAACGGCACCTTCGTCAATGGAAAGAAGATCGCCAAGGCAACGCTCGCGCACGGCGACAAGCTCGCCATCGGCCGCGTGACGTTCATCGCCAATTCGGAAGCCAACGACCCCGGCGGCAACCCGCGCACGACCTGGACGACCTAGCGCCGCGCCAGGTACTCGAGGACGAACGGGTTGGTCGCGCGCTCGCGGCCGATCGTCGTCTCGGGACCGTGCCCTGAGAAGACGATCGATTCATCCGGATACGCGAACAGCACTTCGGTAATCGCCTTCATCAGGACCTCGTAGTCGCCACCCGGCAAGTCGGTCCTGCCAATCGAACCGGCAAACAGCGTGTCGCCGACGAACAGGTCTGGAGCCCTGCTCTCCCCGTTCTTCGTCAAAGCGAGACAGACGTTGCCGGGACAGTGTCCAGGAGTGTGCTTGACGCGGAACTGGTAATCGCCGAAGGCGATTGGCCCCTCGCCTTCGTAGTAGCGATCGACGGGAGGCGGCTGCTCCACCGTCAATCCGAACATCAGCCCGGTGCGCACCGCGTTGTCGTAGATCAACTGGTCGTCCCGGTGCAGGTAGATCGGGGCGCCGAGCGCGCGCTTGGCCGCTGCAACGCCGGACACGTGATCGACGTGGGCGTGCGTCAGCAGGATGTGCGAGATCTGTAATTGCTCGGCGGCGATGTACGCGAGCAGTTCCTCGACCTCGTCGCCCGGGTCGATGAACACCGCCTGCCGGGTGCGCTCGCAACCGACGATGTAGCCGTTCTTGAAGAATGGTCCGACGGCCGCACTTTCGAGGATCATTCAGGTAGGATAACCGCAACGATGCCGCTCCCGACCGTCAGCGACATTTACGAAGCGCGGCGCCGGATCGGATCGCGGATTCCGCGCTCGCCGCTCTTGCCCTCCGCGTGGCTGTCATCGATCGCCGACGGCCAAGTCTCGCTGAAGATCGAGTCGCTGAACCTCACCAACTCCTTCAAGATTCGTGGCGCCTTCAATGCGGCGTTGAAGCTGAGCGAGGGCATCGATAGCGACACGCCGACGGTAGTTGCCGCCTCGGCCGGCAATCACGGACGCTCGCTGGCGCTGGCGGCTGAGGAACTCGGCATTCCGTGCGTCATCTTCACGCCGGCCGACGCGCCGGAAGCCAAGCAGGCGGCGATTCGCCGTCACGGCGCGGTGCTGCACTCCGACTGCGAGGATTACGACACCGCCGAGCGGCAGGCGAAAGCGTTCGCCGCAGCGGAAGGGGGCATCTACATTTCACCCTACAGCCATCCTGACGTCATAGCGGGAGCCGGCACGATTGGACTCGAGATCGTTGAATCGATCCCGGACTTCGACGTCGTGGTCGTCCCGATTGGCGGTGGCGGGCTGGCGAGCGGCATCGGGCTGGCTGTCAAAGCCGCGGCGCCACGCGCGACCGTAGTCGGCGTCGAGGTCGAAGCATCGTCGCCGTTCACGCTGAGCCTCGAAGCCGGGCGCATCACCGAGATCACGCCGCGCGCATCGCTGGCCGATGGCCTGGTCGGCAATCTCGAGCCGGGCTCGATCACCTTTCCGATTGTCCAGAGGGTGGTGGACCGCGTGGTCACGGTCAGCGAAGAAGACCTGACGCGCGCGATGAAGGGTCTTGCTACCGAAGAGCGACTGATCGTCGAAGGCGCCGGCGCAGCCGCCGTGGCGGCGATCATGGCCGGCAAGGCATCCGCGCCAGGCCAGCGCGTCGTCGCGATGGTGACCGGCGGCAACGTCGACCTGCCCAAATGGCTGTTCACGATCAGTTGAATGCGTTGATCGCCAATCGATTCGTCAGGCTCGAGAGCAGCGCCGCTGGGATCAAGGCACGCGACCAGGAGACGGCGCAAACGGTGCTGCTCGTCGACGCGCCAACCCTCGACGCGCGCCTGGTCGGCGTGTTTCACCCGGCACTGGTAAGTGTGTTCGCGATCGTCGATCACCAGGGCCGGCGCCTGGCGGCATCCGAGTTTGTCCAGGGCCGTTCGCTGAAGGAACTCTTCCACGGCGAGCCGTGCCATCCCCGTCGGGCCGCCGAGATCGTTTCGGAGATTGCCGATGGCGTCGCGGAGTTGCACGCGCGCGGCATCATTCACGGCAACATCACGCAAGCTTCGGCGATCCTGACGACCAAGGGCAAGGCGCGCCTGCGCCTCACCTCGGCCATCGGTGGAGACGACGAAGTGCTGGACGTCAACGAATTGAAGGTGCTGCTCAAGACGATCGGCGGTCAGCCGAACGATGCGGCGAACCATTCGCAGTCGGCCGCCGTCCTGGCAGCCAGCCTCCGCTAACCCTTCTTCGGTCTCGAGGGCCGAATCTCGACCCGGCTCGGAAGGCTGCGCCCCGGGTGACCGAGCAGATCTACGATCACGCGCGCCACGTCTTCAGCGTGCAGCTTCCAGTCGGCGCCGTGGTCCGCACCGCGGCCGGAGAAGCCCGTCGCCACCGATCCTGGAAGCACAGTTGATACGCGGATGTTGTCGTCGCGCAGTTCCTGCATCAGCGCGTCGCTGAACGCGTTCACGCCGGCTTTCGACGCGCAGTAGGCGGCGCCGCCGGCAAACGGTCCGGTCGACGAGAGGCTCGAGATGTTGATGATCCAGCCGCCGCCACGCGTGCGGAGGTGGGGAATGGCGGACTTGCAGCAATTGAAGACGCCGGTGAGGTTGGTGCCGATGATGCGATCCCACTCCTCGTGCGGCATCTCGGCAATCGGCACGCCCACGCCGACGCCGGCGCCATTCACAAGAACGTCGAGGCCGCCAAACCGCGCCACCGCCGTACGCACGGCGCGCTCGGTCGCGGCAGGATCGCGCACGTCGCAGACGATGCCGGCGACGTGACCACCGCCAACCGCGGCCAGGCCATGTTCCGCCTTCACCACGCCATCGTCTGTCGTGCCTGTGAAGGCGACGGAGTGGCCGCTCCTCAGGAGCGCCTCGGCCACCGCGTAGCCGATTCCGCGCGTGCCGCCCGTGACCAGTGCAACCATCCTCTATAGAATAGTCCTGTGTCGACGGCGGTGATCCTTGGCGCGGGCGAAATCGGCGGGGCGCTGGCAAGGCAGCTTGCCGCCCTGGACGTCGTCTCACGCATCGTCGTTGTGGACGATCTCGCGACGGTGGCCGCCGGCAAAGCACTGGATGTGGCGCAATCGGCGCCGGTCGATCGATATCACACGGTGATGAACGGGACCGGCGATGTCGCCGCGGTGGTCGGCGCGGCCGTGATCGTCGTGGCGGACGCCGCCAAGCCGCCCGGCACGGAGTGGAAAGATGAAGCCGGCCTCGCGCTCGTGAGGCGCGTGGCTGGACTCAACCAGGTGGCGCCGATCATCTGCGCCGGGGCGTCGCAAGCAAGCGTGATCGAGAAGGGCGTGACCGAAGGCGGCGTGTCGCGCATGCGGTTGTTTGGTTCCGCGCCAGAGGCGTTGCGGTCAGCAATTACCGCGATCGTCGCGCTGGAAGCTGGCGCCGCACCTGCCGACATTTCACTGTCGGTTTTGGGACGTCCCCCCCAGCAGATCATCGTGCCGTGGGATGAAGCAGCCATCGCCGGACGCTCGGCGACCGAAGTGCTCAGTGCGGCGCAACTGGCGCGGCTCGACGCGCGGATTGCACGATTGTGGCCGCCGGGGCCTTACGCCCTGGCAGGCGCAGCGGCGCGGATGATTCGCACCGCGATTACCAAGTCAGGCCGCGTGCACGCGGCGCTGGTCACGATGACTCGCGAAGAAGGCGCCGCCGGTCGATCGGCAATGATGCCGATCACCGTCAACCCGTCTGGGATTGCGACGCTGGTGTCGCCGGCCCTCTCTGCGCGTGACCGTGTTCGATTTGAAACGACGATGAGGAGCTAGATCCTCAGAA
>DATMJU010000005.1:0-2184 GCA_035553795.1 Vicinamibacterales bacterium | reverse complement strand
GAACAGCAACTCACCGAAGAACGGAATGCGCTCGTTGACCGGCACCTGCCGCCGCCGCACGAACGCGCGCGCGTCAGCTCGCCGCCGCCACAACTGCCAGACCCAAAGGATCAGCAGGCCGGCAGGCAGCACCAGCAGCGGTAGAAATCCTGGAGCGCCGAAACGCATACGGGGTCTTGGGGTTTGGGGCCTGGGTCTTGGGGACGGTTCCCGTTAGCCTTTACGCACCTTCGTCGCGCCCTTGCCGGCCTTCTCAGCTTCGAGGCGCTCGTCAGGACGCATCGGCACAATCATCTTGAACTTCTTCATGTCCGACTCTTCGGGCGGCGCGCCCTCGTAGCCGTGAATGCTCAGGCCCGCGGCCTTCGCATCAAGCGGCGGCACCGGCATCTTGCGGGCCGCAAAGACGGCGCGCAGGCGGACGACATATTCATAGTTGAACGCGGCGTCGGCATTGTTTGGATCCTCGCGCAGGATCTCGGCGTACTGCTTGACGATGGTGTCGAAGCGTCCGACGACCGCCTGCCACGATCCGCCCGCTTCACGGGCCTTGCGGAACGCCGCGTTGGCGGCAAGCAGCTTCGCGTCCGGATTCTCGGTCGCGCGATCGTACTCCCCGCGCCAGTACCCGGCCGTCGACTCGAGCGCCTTCGCTTCCGCAGCCGTAGCCGCGCCCGGCATCAGATTGGCGAGCCGTCCGCCAGGCACCGCCGCCGCTGCCTGCGCATCGTCGTACTTCAGCGTGACGAGGTCACGCTCGGCCGCGGCCAAGCGGCGCTCGTACTCCGACGACCTCCACAGGATGGCGCCCGCGCCGACGAGGAGGATTGCGATGACTGCCTGTACCAACCATGAAGACGATTTCATTCTCTTCTCCAACACGGCGGATCTACCGACCCGCCCCCACAAACCCGCTACGGAAACGTCTGAAACGTCGGAACCGTGAAACGCAAAATCAACGCCGCGCACCAGAGGAATGCCGCGGTCAGCGCAAACGGCGCGTAGCGCGGACGCTCGGTGCTGTACTGCTTCATCTCGATGGTGCCGGCGGCGCGGCGGTCGATCGCCTGGATCGCCCTGATGATCGTCGCCTCGTCGCCACCGGAGAAAAATTCACCGCCGGTCTTCTTCACGGCGCCAATCCACAGATCGTCGGCGACGCTGCGCTTGTTCTGGATGTTGCCGCCGATCTTGATCAGGTAAACCGGGATCTTCGCCTTCTGCGCTTCAGCCAGCACATCGTCGACGGTCTTGCCGTTCTCGAGCACGTCCGCGTCGGCGCCGTCGGTGAAGATCACCATCAGGTTGCCGGCGGCGTCGAGATAATCAAAGGCCTGGAACAGGCCCACCGCCTGCTCGACGGCTCGCGCCACGACGGTGCCCTGGTCGGGAAACGCCATGAACTCGTTCCAGTCACCGATCAGCGCGGTACTCAAGAGGATGTTCTCGTAGTCCGTCGTGAACGGCGTGATCACATACGCATCGTCGCCAAACTCGACGAGCCCCATGAGGTCGCGATACTTGCCCGACATGCGACGCTCGATGAAATAGCGGGCCGCGCCGACGGTCGTGAAGAACGCCGCGTTGTTCGGCGCGCCCTTCGCCAGCGTGGTCGAGGGCAGCGCCGACAGCATGCTTGACGAGGCGTCGATCAGCAGCGCGATGCGGCGGCCTGGGAACGTCGTTTCCGACCGCGTGAGCGCCGTGCGCGGATCCGCGAGCGAGAGGATGAAGAAGGGGAGGCCCGCCAGCGCCAGGATCAGCGCGCCGTGGCGCGCGAGCGACGCGCGCGACCAGCCGGACGTCTTGACGAGCGCGGGCAGCGCCATCCGGTGATGCCCGGGGTTGCGATTGCCGAACGAGCGAATGACGACGAAGATCGCCGCGAGGCCGATCAGCGCGAGCACTACCTGGCGCGCCGTCGTCGACTCTGAAAACAGCAGCCGATCGAGACGAAGGTCTCCCCACTCGGCCCAGGTGGCCGCCACGAGATCGCTTACGTCGCGGAGAAGCTGCATATCAGGTCGTCAGGTTGTCAGGTTGTCAGGTTGTCAGGTTAGGCCCAAACCTTCTTGCGCAGGTCCACGAGGTTGGCCGTGAAGGTCCTGCCCCATTCCCTAATCAATGAGTGCGCCGACTGCTGTTCCTTCGTGATGCGGATCACGGTGGCGATTGCCTCATCAG
>DATMJU010000004.1:0-2534 GCA_035553795.1 Vicinamibacterales bacterium | reverse complement strand
AAATCCTGCGCGGCTTCGAGGAACTGAAGAAGCGCGGCATGGAAGACTGCCTCAAGCTGCTCCACTTCCATCTCGGCAGCCAGATTACGCACATCCGCATCATCAAGGGCGCGCTGAACGAAGCGGCCCGCGTCTACTGCGAGCTGGCCAAGCAGGGCGCCGGCCTCGAGTTCATGGACGTGGGCGGCGGTCTCGGCGTGGACTACGACGGTTCACAGACGAATTTCGAGTCGTCGATGAACTACACGCTGCAGGAATACGCCAACGACGTCGTGTATCACATCCAGACGGTGTGCGACGAAGTCGGCGTGAAGCACCCGACCATCGTCTCGGAGAGCGGTCGCGCCATCTCCGCGTACCACAGCATGCTGATCTTCAACGTGCTGGGCACGCTCGACTTCGGCGAAGAGAAGATTCCGCTCGAGGTCAAAGACGAGTTCGAGCAGCCGCTGGTCGACCTGATCGAGGCGTATCACGGCGTGACCGCGCGTAACGCGGTCGAGACATATCACGACGCGCAGCAGGCGCTGGACATGGCGATGAACCTGTTCAGCGGCGGCTACCTGACGCTGGAACAGCGCTCACACGCCGAGAACCTGTATTTCGCGATCTGCGAAAAGATCCACAAGCTGTGCCAGGGCATGACGGATGTGCCCGAGGATCTGCAGGCGCTCGAGGAACTGCTCTCGGACACCTACTTCTGCAACTTCTCGTTGTTCCAGTCGATCCCGGACAGCTGGGCGATCAAGCAGCTCTTCCCCGTGATGCCGATCCACCGCCTCAACGAGCGGCCGGTCAACCACGCGGTGCTGAGCGACATCACCTGCGACTCGGACGGCAAGCTCGACCAGTTCATCGACCGGCGTGACGTCAAGAAGACGATCATGCTGCACAAGTTCACGGGTGAGCCGTACTACCTGGGCGTATTCCTCGTGGGCGCGTACCAGGAGATCCTGGGCGACTTGCACAACCTGTTCGGTGACACGCACGCCGTCCACATCTCGCTCGGCGAGAACGGCATCGATCACACCGAGGGCGCGCGCGTCGAGCACATCATCAAGGGCGACACCGTCCGCGAAGTGCTCAAGTACGTGGAGTTCGATCCGGAAGCGCTGATGGGCAAGCTGCGCCGCGACGTCGAAGTCGCGATCAACGCCGGCCGCATGCAGGACACGCAGGCCGGTCGCCTGTTGAAGTTCTACGAAGAAGCGCTGATGGGCTACACCTACCTGGAAGATCCGAACGCGGATTAAGCCCTACCCCCGCAACACAATTCCCGGCGGCGTGTTCGCCGCCTTGCGCGCCGGCAGCCAGATCGCAATGGCGCCGATCGCCGCGAGCGCGGCGATCGCGACTCCATACACAACCAGATCGAGCCGGTCGACGCCGAACAACAGCGTGTTGAGCGCCGACGACCCCGCAACCGCAGCGACGGTTCCGGCCGCCAGGCCCGCGGCCACGATGGCCAGGCCGCGGCCCATGAAGAGGCGCAGCACGTCAGGGGCGGAGGCGCCGAGCGCCATCCGGATGCCGACTTCCCTGCGGCGTTGCGCCACGACGTACGCAATCACCCCGTAAATGCCGACCACACCGAGCAGCATGGTGACGGCGGCGGCGATCGCCAGCACGACGAGCGTAAACGAGCTCTGCGCCGTCGCGCGACGATAGACATCGTCCACCGTTTCGACGCGCGAGAGCGGCAGCGTGGGGTTGACCGCCCACACCGCCTGCTGGACGTCGCGCAGGAATCCTGCCTCACGGACCCGGTCGGTGCGCAGCGCATAGACCAGCGCGCGTTCCACGGTAATGCGCGACGGCGCGTAGTTCTCCTGCATGAACGGCCAGTAGACGATCGGCGTCGCCGGGCGCGCCGGACCGTCGTCGTGCTCGTCACCGACTACGCCGACGATTTCGCGCCACGCCATGGTTGGCGAAGACCGCACGCGGCGGCCGATGGCGGACTCAGCGTCGCCAAATAATTCGCGCGCGAGGTTACTGGAGATGATGGCGACTTCGCGCCGGTCGAGAATGTCCGGCCAGGTGAAGTCTCGACCCGCCACGAGCGGATTCCCCATCGTCTGGTAATAGCCGGGCGACACCCACTTCATCCGCCGCACCGGCGGCATGCGGCCATCCTCGCCAATGACACCTTCCACGAACACCGGATCCCTGCGATTGGCGCCATCCATCGTGATCGAGGACGACTGCGCCGCGGATTGCACCCCGGGAATGGCGGCAATGCCCGCAAGCATCTGCTGGTGCATTCGTGCGGCCGCCACGGGGTCGGACGCCACCGCATCCGGGATGTTGATCCGCATCGTCAGCACCTTCTCGCCGTCGACGAAGCCGGGCGGCACGTCGCGAATGGCCAGGAACGTCCGCACCATCAGCATGGAGCCAATCAGCAGGACGAGCGCGACCGCAACCTGCGCCACGACCAGCACGTTGCGCGTTCGCTGGCGGCCCTGTCCGTCGCTCGAGCCGCGGCCGTTTTCCTTGAGCGCCACTGCCAGGTCCGGACTCGTGAACCGGAC
>DATMJU010000003.1:0-5910 GCA_035553795.1 Vicinamibacterales bacterium | reverse complement strand
GGTTGTAATCCACCTTCATGTGATGCGTCTTCGCTGACAGCGTCATCGTCTTGTTGGGATCGAAGATGACGATGTCGGCGTCGGAGCCGGGCGCGATGGTGCCTTTCTTCGGGAACATGCCGAAGATCTTCGCGGGCGATGTGGACGTCAGCTCGACGAAGCGATTCATCGTGATCTTGCCGGTGCGCACGCCGCCGTCGTAGACGAGGCTCATGCGCGTTTCCACGCCCGGTGCGCCGTTCGGAATCTTCGAGAAGTCACCGTCGCCAAGATGCTTTTCCTTCATGCAGAAGGGGCAGTGGTCAGTGGCGATCGCCTGGAGATCGTTGAACGCGAGTCCGCGCCACAGGCGATCCTGGGTCGACTTCTCGCGCAGCGGCGGGCTCATCACGTACTTCGATCCTTCGAAGCCCGGCTCCTCGTAGTTGTCGTACGACAGGAACAGATACTGCGGGCAGGTCTCGGCGAACGCCGGCAGGCCGCGGTCGCGCGCCTCAGTCACCATCTCCAGCGCCTCGGCAGCGGAGAGATGGACGATGTACACGGGCACGTCGGCGATCTCGGCCAGTGCGATGGCGCGATGCGTCGCTTCACCTTCGGCGCGCGCCGGGCGCGTCAGCGCGTGATACTTCGGCGCGGTCTGTCCCTTGGCCAGCGCTTCTTTCACCAGCACGTCGATCACGCCGCCGTTCTCGGCGTGCATGCAGATCGTCCCGCCGTTCTTGCCGGTGCGCCGCATCGCGCGGAAGATGCTGGCGTCATCGAGCATGAACACGCCGGGGTAGGCCATGAACAGCTTGAATGACGTCACGCCCTGCTTGACCATCGCGTCCATCTCGATCTCAGCCTGATCGGTGAGCTCGGTGATGATCATGTGGAAGCCGTAGTCGATGGCCGCCTTGCCTTCGGCCTTCGTCATCCAGGTTTCCCACGCGTGGTGCAGTGTCTGCCCCTTGTACTGGATGGCGAAGTCGACGATCGTGGTCGTGCCGCCGAATGCCGCGGCAATGGTGCCGGATTCGAAATCATCGGCCGACGTGGTGCCGCCGAACGGCATGTCCATGTGCGTGTGGACGTCGATGCCGCCGGGCAGGACGAACTTGCCCCTGGCGTCGATGACGCGATCCGCCGGCATCGTCAACGACGAGCCGATGACGGAAATCTTTTCGCCTTCGATCAGGATGTCGCCGACGTATTGGTCGGTCGCCGTGACGATGGTGCCGTTCTTGATGAGGAGGGTCATGACGCCCGTATCGTAGCCGAACGGAGGGCGGCAGTAGAATGGCGGCATGATCCGGACACACACTCGCGGATGGTTGGCACTCTTGCTGCTGGTTGCGAGCACGATGGCCGGAGGCGCGCAGGCCCCGGCGCCCGCGCCCGGACCGATCGACGCCGCCGAGATCGCGGCGATGCTGAAGCAGTTCAACGTGCCAGGCGTCAGCATTGCGGTGATCAAGGACTTTCAGATCGACTGGGCGAGAGGCTATGGCCTGGCCGATGTGGACGCGGGAACTCCGGTGACAGCAGACACGATGTTTCAGGCTGCGTCGATCAGTAAGCCGGTGGCGGCGATGGTATCGATGCGCGCGGTGCAGGACGGGCGATTCACGCTCGATCAGGACGTCAACACGATTCTGAAGTCATGGAAGCTGCCGGGCGGCGAGTTCACGAAGAACCGGCCGGTGACGCCGCGCGGGTTGATGAGTCACACCTCTGGCACGGGTGATGGGTTCGGCTTCCCCGGCTACGCGATCGATGCGCCGCTACCGACGCTGCAACAGATTGCCGATGGACTACCGCCATCGAATCGACAGCAGGTTCGCCTCGAGCGTCCGCCGATGACGGGTTTCAAGTACTCGGGAGGCGCGGTGACTATCCAGGAACTCGCGCTGGTCGAAGCGAGAGGGAAGCCGTTGTCGCAACTCGCGCGCGACTGGGTGCTGGCGCCCATCGGCATGACCAACAGCACGTTCGAGCAACCGCTACCGGCATCGCGCGAAGCGCAGGCGGCGCGCGCGCACAATCGCCAGGGCGCCAGGATGGGCGATCCGTGGCACGTGTATCCTGAGCACGCGGCGGCGGGGCTGTGGACCACGCCGACCGATCTCGCGAAGTTCCTGATCGAAGTGCAAAAGACCCTCGCGGGTCAGTCGACGCGCGTCTTATCGCGCGCGATGATGCTCGAAATGGTCACACCAGTTGGTGTTGGGCCGTACGCGGTTGGCTTCTCGGTCGAGAAGCTGGGAGAAGGCTGGTACTTCGGCCATGGCGGGAGCAACTGGGGCTTCCAGTGCGGCATGACCGCCCATCGCCTCAAGGGCTACGGCGTCGTGATCATGACCAACGGCGACAACGGTGGCGCGCTCGTCCAGGCACTGCGCACCCGAATCCAGCAGGCGTATCAATGGGATGCGCTCGACAAGCCGATTCCCAGGACGTACGGCCCGGTGAAGGGGCCATGAGCCGTTTGAGCCGGTTTCTGCACATTCCAGTTCAGAGGGAATGTCATGAACCTGACTCAGCTTTCCTGCTACGTATGGGGCCACCACGTCGACAACCACGTCTTCAAGCGGTCCAAGAATGAGACCAGGAAGTGCCGGTGTGGCACTTCCTATCTGACCGAGGATCGAGCCATCACCCGCGTGCGTCACACGCTGTCGTGTTTCCTGGGCAAGCACTCATACGAAAAGCTGGCCGACCGGGACGGGTGCCATGAGTACGTTTGCACGCAGTGCGGGCACCCGCTGCTGTTCGATGCGCAGCACGACCCGTATGCGACGTCTCCGAATTTCAAGAAGAAGGTCCGCTACCTGTGTGGATTGTTTGGCCACAAGGTGCGGCACGTCACGACGCGTGACGGATTCGAGGAGTACGCGTGCTTCTGCGGGCATTCGTTTCTTCAGGAGGTCGACAAACCTAAGGGTTTGTCGCCACAAGAGCTATCGCCACAAGACCTATCGCCACAGGGTTTGTCGCTACAGGGGCTGCCGCCCCTGGGCCCGTCGCCACGAGGTCCGAAGGTCATTCGGCATCCGGCCATTTGCGTGCTCTCTGGCCACTACATCCACTTCCTGACCAGGCGCGGCGGGTATGCCGAGTACGTCTGTATTAACTGTGGGCACCCGTTCTGTTTTGCCTATAATCCGCGGAATGAAACCGGACATCTCGGTCACATTCACCGGTCTGAGATTCACCAACCCGTTCCTGCTCTCGTCGGCGCCGCCGACCGAGTCGGACAGCAACATCATGCGGGCGTTCGACTCCGGCTGGGGTGGCGTCGTCACCAAGACTATCGGTCTCCATCCGGTCACCAACGTCGCTGGTCCCAAGACGAAGTTCCTGCGCTCGACGCTTGATGGGCACCTGTCGATGCAGAAGCGGCCAGACACGGCGCTGCACTCGTCATGGAACTGGGAGTTGATTTCCGACAAGACGCTCGATTGGTGGGTGCCGAAGATCGAGGGCATCAAGAAGGCGTATCCCGATCGCATGCTGATCGCGTCGATCATGGCGGGTTCCGGCAGCGACAAGGAACTGGCGCACTGGCAGGACCTGGCGAAGGCCTGCCAGGATGCTGGTGCCGATGCGTTCGAGCTGAACCTGTCGTGCCCGCACATGGACCGCAAGGACATGGGCTCGAACCTGGGCAAGGATCGGCAGCAGGTGTCGATCGTGACGCAGGTGGTGAAGGAAGTGGCGAAGGTTCCGGTCTGGTCGAAGCTGACACCCTCAACGACGGAGATCGCTGAAGAGGCCGGCGCGGCGTTCCGCGGCGGCGCGGACGCCATCGTGTCCTCGAACACGTTTCCGTCGTTGCCGCTGATCGATCCCGAGACGCTCGACTTCGAGATGAACGTCGATGGCCTGGTATCCAGCGGCGGGCTCGGCGGTCCGGCGATTCTTCCGCAGTCACTTGCGAAGATGGCGCAACTGACGCAGGCGTTCCCTGACAAGGAGTTCTCCGGCATCGGCGGCATCAGCACGTTCGGCCACGCGCTCAACTACATGCTGCTTGGCTGCGGCACCGTGCAGGTGTGCACCGCGGCGATGCTCGATCGCGCGATTGGCCCGACGGTGATCAAGAACCTGATCGAGGGCATGCAGCAGTTCATGGAGAAGCGCGGCTACGCCTCGCTCGAGGACTTCCGTGGCATCCGCCGCAGCAACGTGGTGGTGCACTCGAAGATCCGGCGGCCGGAGGGCAAGGACTACCACGGCGGCCACGATGCGGAAGGGTACGCGAGCTGATGAAGGCCAGCGGGCCGGCGGGCCAGCAGCCTAGCAGTCGAGACTTTGTTGAGCTGACCGAAGACGTTTCGGCAAGTCCTCTCTGGAATCACGATCTCGCGCCGACGACCATCGCGAGCCGGACGTGGTCGACGTATCACATCGCCGCGCTGTGGATCGGCATGAGCGTGGTGATCACCACCTACACGCTCGCATCAGGATTGATGCAGCAGGGCATGACGTGGTGGCAGGCGCTCGTCACGATCCTGCTGGGCAACGCGATCGTGCTGGTGCCGATGATCCTCAACGCTCACGCCGGCACGAAGTACGGCGTCTCGTTCCCGGTGTTGTGCCGTGCGGCGTTTGGCGTGCGAGGCGCCAACGTGCCCGCCATCCTGCGCGCCATCGTCGCGTGCGGGTGGTTCGGCATCCAGACCTGGATTGGCGCGCTTGCGCTCGAGACGCTGCTGACCGCCGCGTGGTCCGGATGGGCCACCGTGCCGGGATCCATCTGGATCTCGTTCGCGATCTTCTGGCTGGTGCAGGTGGCGATCATCGTCCGCGGCCTCGAAGGCATCAAGCTGCTGGAGGCGTGGTCGGCGCCGCTGTTGCTCGGCGGCGGAGTCCTGCTCCTATGGTGGGCGATCGCCAATGGCGGCGGGCTCGGCAACATCCTGTCGCAGGCGCCAAAGCTTCAACAGGGCAGCACGCCGTTCTGGACGCTATTCCCGGCAGCGCTCACTGCCAACGTCGGCTATTGGGCGACGCTGAGCCTGAACATTCCCGACTTCACCCGCTACGCGCAGAGCCAGCGTTCGCAAGCGCTCGGCCAGGCCCTCGGCTTGCCGGCGACGATGACGGCGTTCGCGTTTCTTGGTGTGGCGGTGACGAGCGCGACCATCGTGATCTTCGGCGAGGCAATCTGGGATCCGGTCGTGTTGATCGCGCGCATTGGCAGCCCCACGGTCATTATTTTCGGCGCGCTCGTCGTCCTCGCGGCGCAGATCACCACCAACATGGCCGCCAACGTCGTGTCGCCGGCCAACGACTTTTCGAGCCTCTCACCGAAGAAGATCAGTTACGTCACCGGCGGATTGATCACCGCGGCACTCGGCATCGTGATGATGCCGTGGAAGCTCTACGCGGATGCGTCGGCCTACATCTTCACGTGGTTGATCGGCTACTCGAGCCTGATGGGCGCCGTCGGCGGCGTGCTGATCGCCGACTACTGGCTCCTGCGCGGACGCGAGCTGTCGTTGCCTGACCTGTTCAAGATCGACGGCCGCTACAGCTATCGCAACGGCACCAACCACAAGGCGATCATCGCGCTGGTGGCTGCGATCCTTCCGGTCGTACCGGGATTCATCCGAGCAGCGATGACGCCGGGCGGCGTGGTGCCGAATCCCAACCTCTTCGACCACCTCTACACTTACGCGTGGTTTGTGACCTTCACGCTCAGCGCCGCGATCTATCTCGCATCGATGCGAAACGATCGACAATAGGTTCATGAAACGCTCGGGCGTCGCCGATCTGCCGCTGCATGGCGGACGCGTGCCGCAGTGGCTGGCCGAGCGCAAGACCACGCTCGGCACAGCCATCTCCGAGAGCGTGGTGCATCACTACGGCAGCTCGGCGCTGCTCAGCAGGCTCAGCGTCGCCCAATAGCCGACGTTGGCAGTG
>DATMJU010000002.1:0-5861 GCA_035553795.1 Vicinamibacterales bacterium | reverse complement strand
CTGTAAACCTTCACGTTATCGAAATACACGTCGGAAATACCGTCGGCATAGATGCCGGGGCTCCCCACCACGTGCGGAATCTTGTCGATCTTCTCAATCGTCCAGGCCTCGGGCTCGGTGGCGTCCGCCGCCCACACCTTGCCGCGCACGCGCGCGGTGCCGTCCTTCTGGTGATCGACCCGCAGCTTCATCCGGTACCACTTGTCCGCGTCCCACTTGAAGTCGACGCGCGCCGTCATTTCATCGGCTGCCTGCCAGGGATGGAGCTCGAGCTTCTGGCCATTGCCGAACAACACCAGGCCATAGCGTTCGTTGATCAGGCCCACGTCGCCGCGCTGGCGGCGCTGTTCGCGGCCGCGCACATCGGCCTCCACGGTGAGGCCGGACATGTTCGGCTGGCCGAGGAACACTTTCGCGCGGCGCCCAACGGTTTCATCGCGCGGGCGCATCAGCACCTTGCCGACGCCTTCGACCGTGCGCTGGAACACCTTCGTCGGCGCGCCGACCCACCACGAGGGCGGCACTTCACTCGCCGGATTCTCGAAGTCAAACGTCCAGGGCGGCGCTTCGATCACCCGCACGCGCGCGGTGCCACTCAGCCCACCCACGGTCGCCTTGACGAATCCCGCGGTCGAGCCGCTCTTCGCCGCGGTGTAGACACCTTTGGCATCCACCGCACCGCTCAACTGATCGACCGACCACGTCGCAGCGGGCTCTTCGCGAATGAAATTGCCCTTCGCGTCGAACAGCCGCGCCTTCAACGTCACGGTCTGACCAGGGGACAGCAGCGATTCGTACGGGAACACCTGCACGACGGCCGGCGCCGCTGTCGATGCCGCGATCGTTGGCGAACCTGCGGAACCCCTGGAACCGCTGGAACCCCGTGGAACCCTCTTTCCGATGGCATACATTGCGTCCATCGTCGTCACGTAAACGCGGCCGTCCGACACGATTGGTGACGCGACAATCGCTTCGGGCGACTGCGGCGTGCCGAGCACGTCCTCGTCGAGGACTTCCGCGCCGGTGGCCGACGGACGAAGGATGTAGAACTTGCCGTTCTCGGTTCCGATATACAACTTGCCGTCGGCGAGCACGGGCGACCCTTTCTGCAGGGTGCCGAGCGTCTTCTCCCACAAACGCGCGCCGGTCTTCAGGTCGAATGCGCCGACGATGGCGCTGTTGTCGACGGTGTAAAGCCTTTCCGCGTCCATCACCGGGGAGGCAAACGTCGGCAGGAAGCCGCGCGTGCGCCACTTGAAGGCGTCGGCCGGCAACACGCCGGTGCGCGTCGCATCCACCGCGGCAATCAAGCCCATCTCGGTGGTGTCCATGTTCTCTTCGCCGTGCGTAATGTAGGCGATGTTGTCCTTGAGCAGCGCGCTGTTGAGAATGGCGCGCTTGCTGACTTCGATCGACCAGATCTTCTCGCCGGTGTTCACCTTGAGCGCGTGGTACACGCCGTCGGTGCCGCCGACGATCAGCGCGCGCGTGCCGTCGATGGTGCCGACAATCGGCGTCGAGTAGTTGGTGTCGTAGTGACGGGACTGCGGCGAGCTGATCCAGATCGTCTGGCCGGTCTTCTTGTCGAAGGCGAAGTAGCGGTTGCCCGGGCGGTTGAGATCACCCCACGCGAGAATCAGCGTGTTGAGAATCACCTTGTCGCCCTCGATGATCGGCGACGTCGTCCGTCCGCCGTGCGTCGTCACCGACCCGTATTCATCGGTGAGCGAGCGATCCCACAGCACTTTTCCGTCCGGCGAAACGCACACCAGCTGTGCGGCGACCGTGAACATGTAGATGTTGCCGGTCTCCGGGTCGACGGCGGGCGATGCCCAGGACGCGCGGTGCTGCGGCACGTCGCTGAGGAACAGGCTGAACTTGCGCTCCCACAGGACCTTGCCGGATTCGGCGTCGATCGCGATGAGCCGTTCCTGCGTCGCGGACGGATCGCCCGGCGTCGGCGAGTTGACGTAGATGCGGTTGCCGAACGCGACCGGCGCCGAGCGGCTGCCGATCGGAATGCGCCAGGCCAGGTTGTCGCCTTTGGGCGACCACGATGTCGGGAGGTTGGTCTCCGCTGATCGGCCGTCGCGCGCGGGGCCGCGCCATTCGGGCCAGTCGTTCGCCGAGACAATCGGAACCGTACATGCTGCGGCGAGCGTCAAAATCGCGGCGTGGCGTCGAATGGAATGAAGGAGTGCCTGGTGCATGACTGGCTTACGTGGTCCTTTCAGGTGCCGTTTACGGCGGTCCGTCGATGCTAGTCCGGTACGTGGCCGGCCGAAACCGTGATTTCCGGGCCAAAAAACCCGTTTCCACTCTGACGCTCTTTGCTTCCGTGCAGCCGTTGGACAAAATGGACGTTACTGTCGTATATTGTCATATAGACTACTGAAGCGTGCGGAACGTCCGAAACACAGTACGTCACTAATATCTAAGGTGCGAAGGACTACCCGCGGGGTCGGAGTGCAAGTATGAGCCAAAAGTTTCTGACAGCCGTCTGTGGGCTGACGTTGATCGCGAGCGCCGGACTGGTCGCCCAGCGCGGGACGATCCGCCCGGGCAACTCGGGTCTCGTCGGGCCGACGTTTGCCGAGCGCTGGCGGCCAGCGAACCTTGGCGGGCAAACGCGCATCATCGGCACCGTGATTGACATTCGAATGGTTCCGGTCGCTCACACGCGAGTGCAACTTCGCAGCCTCGTGAACGGAACTGTGCAGCAGGCGTCGGAGACCAACGAGAACGGCGAATACGCGTTCGACGTTGAGGATCCGGGCACGTTCGTCGTGGAAATGGCTCTGACGGATGGTCAGATCGTTGCTCTCAGCAATGCCGGCACGCTCTCCCGTTTCGAAACGATGCGCACGGTCATTCAGCTGCCCGGCCGCTGGGACTCAACACTGCGCGTCATGGTGATGCCGGCCAACGCCGTGAACTTCGTTGGACTAGGCTCCGCCAACACGATGACCCAGGCGACGCTGCAGGCCGCCGTCGATCAGAACATCACACCGGTCGATGCTGGAGTTCCGGTGTCAGCCATCGCTCCTCGCCAGTAAACGTCGTCTCATGTCCAACGAAACACCTCAACTTCCAGCGGCGCCCGCGGCACCCGCATTGCCGGCCGCCGCCCCGGCCCAACCGGCGCCGTCGTCGCCGGCAGGTCCAGAGCCGCACCTCTTCGACCGGCTCTCGGTCCTTTACAAGTACCGCTGGGCCACGATTGCGGTTTTCTCGCTGGTGGTCGGCTGGGTGATGGTCGACAGCTACACGAAGATCCCGGTGTACCGCGCCTCGGCGCGCATCCTGATCGAGGACCCGAGCAACGACATCGCGACCCCCGCCGAAATTTCGCGCAACGTGACGCTGGCGGATCCGGACATGTATCTGCAGACGCAGCTGCGCATCATGCGCGGACGCGACCTCGCGCAACGTGTTGCCGCCAAGCTTGACCTGAGCAAAGTGCCGGAATTCAACGGCCAGGGCCCGAAGCCAACACAGCTTGCCGTCGGCATCGCGCTGGTGAAGTACTACGCCTCTTGGCCGTACCGCGTGATCACGTCCAGCCAGATCGAGGCGCCGGTGCCGTCTGCCGGGGCCGATGTCGTCTCGGCCAGCGGCTATCCCGACGCGCTGATCGCGCGCCTCGGTGTGGCACAGGTGCGCGGCAGTCAACTGGTCGATCTCACGTTCGAGTCCGCCGATCCCGAGTTCGCGGCGCGCGCGGTCAACGTGTTCGCGGAAGAATACGTGCAGCACAACCTGTCGCTGAAGGTCGAGGCCCTCGAGAAGAGCGCCGAGTGGCTGACCGGCGAGGTGGCCAAGCAGGCCGAGCTGATGCGCTCGAGCGACCTGAAGCTCGCGGAGTACAAGGAAACCCAGGACGCCACGTCGCTCGACAGCAACCAGAACATCATCGTTGCGAACCTCACGGCCTCGAACGAAGCGGCGACCAAGGCGCGTCTCGACCGCATCGAAAAGGAAGGCCGGTGGCGCCAGATCGAGGAGGCGCAGAAGTCCAACGACGTGGAATCGATCACGTCGGTGATCGGCAATCCGCAGATTCAAGGCCTGCGCAGCCAGGTCAACCAGATCCAGCAGGAGATCGCGCGCCTGGCCGATCAGTACAGCGAGCGGCACCCCAATCGCGTCAAGGCGCAGACCACGCTGGAGAACATTGAACGCCAGCTCGACAGCGAGATTCGCAAGGCGGTGATGAACGCCAAGAACGAGTTCGAAGCCGCAGTCCGGCAGGAACGAGAACTGCAAGCGCAGCTCAACGACTCGAAGAGTCGCGCGACCGCGCTGGGACGCAAGGGCGTGGACTACGCCGTGCTGCTGCGTGAGGCGGAGTCGAACCGCACGGTCTACAACCAGTTGCTGACCCGCGAAAAGGAATTGCGCGTCGTCGCCAACAGCCGCACCAATAACGTGCGTGTCGTGGATCGCGCACAGACGCCAGGCGAACCGGCGTCACCGAATCACAGACGCGACTGGGCCTACGCCCTCGCGCTCGGACTGGCGCTCGGCCTTGGTGTCGCCTTCGGCATCGATTACCTGGACGACACGGTCAAGACTCCGGACGACATCACACGCCGCTTGAAGTTGAAGTTCCTGGGCCTCGTGCCGATTGTGTCCGGCGAACGTCATCCGCTGATCTCCGGTCCGGTCCCACACGATTTTGGCGAAGCGTATCGCTCCATCCGCACGGCTCTCGCCGCCCAGTTGCCCGGCACCGGCGCGCGCGTCGTGGCGGTGGCCAGTTCCCAGCCGCTCGAAGGCAAGACGACGACGGCGGTCAACATCGCGATGGCGCTGGCCGTCGGCGGCGCCCGCGTACTGCTGATCGACGCGGACATGCGTCGCCCAAGCGTGCACAAGGCGCTTCGCATGACCAACGACCGCGGGCTGTCGCAACTGCTTGCCGGCCAGGCGCGCATGCGCGAAGTCGTGCAGCGCACCCACGATCCCAACCTGCTCACGATCACCGCGGGCCGCACGCCGGCGAACCCTTCTGAACTTCTGGCATCGGATCGCATGCGTGCGCTGCTTTCCGGCCTCGAGACCGGTCCGTTCGACTGGATCATCATCGACACGCCGCCGGTGCTGGCCGTGACTGACGCCGTCATCCTTGCGCCGCTGGTGGGCGCCGTGACGTTCGTGATTGGCGCGGAGATGACGCGGTGGCGCCTCGCAGAGCGCGCGGTCGAAACGCTCCTGGGCAGCAACCCGCGCCAGGTGCTCGCGGTCCTGAACAAGGTCAACTTCGGCCGCAACAAGTACTACTACTCGCGCTACTACGGGCACCAGTACAAGAACTACTACGCAGAATCGCCGGCGGCCTAGACCGTGCAGCGGGCGCTGCTCTTCCTCCTGTTCGCGGCTTCATACCTGCTGTTTGCGGGTGTGACGCCGTGGGCGCTGGCCGCGCTGCTGGCCATCGCGGTGGTCGCGGCGTTGTGGTCCCCCGCATCCACCTTCAACTTCCAACAGAAGACGCGGCCGCTCGACCTCGCACTGCTGGCGCTGGTCGCCGCCGTTGGCCTGCAGATGCTGCCGATGCCGGCCGGCGTGGTCGCGGCGCTGTCGCCGAACGCCGCCAGCATTCGCGAGGCCGTGCGGTTTGCGCCGCTCGGCACACCGCCGCCGGCCTATGTCACGCTGTCGGTCAATCCCGGCGCCACGCTGATATCGTTCGGCACCCTGCTGCTTGGCGTGCTCAGCTTCTGGGTGGCGCGGTCGGTCTTCAACGCAGGCGGCAGCACACGGCTGTTTTTGAAGGTGCTGGCGTTCCTCGGCGCGCTCGCCGCCGCCATGGCGGTCGTACAAAAGGCGGTCGCACCGCGTCTCGCGCTGTTCATGCT
>DATMJU010000001.1:0-4473 GCA_035553795.1 Vicinamibacterales bacterium | reverse complement strand
TGGTGAGGCCACGCGCTGGGCGACCGGCTCGAGCGTCGGCTTGCTGGAGACAACGGGACTCTTGAAGGATGGGCGGCCTGATGTGCCTCCGCCCACCGGCGGCGGGGGCGGGGGCGGCAACAACGCGGCGCCCAAGCCTGGCGAGTTCGACTACGACAAGGCGATCCAGCCCGATCGCGAACGGCCCGCGTCGCAGCCCGGCGCGATCCTGCGCGTGACGCTCGATACCAATCACTGGCTGACGTCGGGCAATGACGGCGAAACGCAGGCGATGATCGAAGGCAACCGCGTGTTCGCGCCGCTCAAGCTGAACAGCGGCCGCAACGTCGGCGTTTACGGCACGAAGGACAAGCTGATTGCTTCGGGCCTGATTTGGCCCGACGCGCAGGACATCCTCGTGCAGAAGGCGTTCCTGATGCACCAGCCCTTCGGCCAGGGCCACGTCATTGCGTTTGCCGAGGAGCCGAACTATCGTGCCTTCACGGAAGGGACGATGCTGCTCTTTATGAACGCAGTCTTGTTGGGACCTGGCTACTGATCACGAACGGGTCACGGAGGCACGGGAGTAAGGTCTTTATGAAAACCAAATTGTCTGGCAAGCCAATCAATCGCGTTCTTGCATTAGCTGTCCTGTCTCTGTGCCTCAGCGTCTCCGTGGCTTCGTACGTCGAAGCACAGACGGCACCTTACTTTCCTCCGAAGGGTGAGTGGGCGAAGAAATCGCCGGCCGAGCTCGGCATGGATCCCGTGAAGTTGAAGGAAGCGATCGACTTCGCGCTGACGCGCGAGTCGCGCCGCGAGATGGACTTTTCGGATCAGGAGCGCATCTTCGGGACGCTGCTCGGCTCGGTCCCGAACATCCGCGCCAAGACGAACGGCGTCATCATCTACAAGGGCTACGTCGTCGCGGAGTTCGGCGATCCGACGTGGGTTGATCCGACCTACTCGGTTGCGAAGAGCATGCTTGCGACCGTGACCGGCATCGCGGTGCGCGACGGCCTGATCAAGGACCTCAACTCGACCGTCGGCTCGACCGTCAAGGACGGCGGCTACGACTCGCCGCGCAATGCGCAGGTCACCTGGAAGCACCACTTGCAGCAGACCAGCGAGTGGGAAGGCAACATGTTCGGCAAGCAGGACAACTTCATCGGCAAGGAGGCGTTCGGCGAAGGCGAGATGAAGCCGCGCGAGCAGATGAAGCCTGGCACGCACTACGAATACAACGACGTGCGCATCAATCGCTTTGCGCTGTCGCTGCTGCGCACCTTCGGCAAGCCGGTGCCGGATGTATTCCGCGAGCAGGTGATGGACCCGATCGGCGCGTCGAACACCTGGCGCTGGATTCCGTACCACAACAGCTTCGTTGACGTGAACGGCAGGAAGATGGCGTCGGTGAGCGGCGGCACGCGCTGGGGCGGCGGCATGTGGATCAACGCCATGGACATGGCGCGTTTTGGCTACCTGTGGCTGCGCAACGGCAAGTGGGGCGACAAGCAGATCATCCCCGCGGCGTTCGTGAAGGAAGCCCTGACGCAGGGCGGCGTCGCCAATTCGCCGGGCAACGGCTACGGCTACCTGTGGTGGCTGAACACCACTGGCAAGGCGCTGGCCGGCATGCCGACCAACGCGTTCTCCGCCAACGGCGCGGGCAGCAACACCATCACCGTGTCGCCCGACCACGACCTGGTCATCGTGTGGCGCTGGCACCAGGGCAGCGCCGGCGAGCTGGGACGAAGGGTGATCGCCGCCATCAAGCCTGGGACGATGTAGGGTTCGAATACAGCGTTGCACGCCAAGGTTGGGAATGGCCCGAGCGGGTCATTTCCGCCTTGTTCTGACTGCCGAGTTTCCACATAATCCACGCGGTCGAGCTTCCCCGAGCCCGTGGACCAGGATCACCCGTATTCGTCGAACGAGGATGCGATCGAACGCATCCTGAAGTTCATCTGCCGCAAAGAGGGTCTTCGCGATCACCTCGCGGATGACTTCTGCCAGTGGACCCGTCTGAAATTGATCGACAACGACAGCGCCATCCTGCGCAGCTTCAAGGGCGAAGCCTCGTTCAAGACGTTTCTCGTCACGGTCATCGGCAACAAGTACCGTGACTGGCTCGATTCCCAGTACGGCAAGTTCCGGGTCACCGCCAAGGCCAAGAAGCTCGGCCCCATCGCGACCACGCTCGAGCGGCTGATTCTGCGCGACCAGATGCCGTACGAGGAGGCTGCCCAGATGCTCGTGTCGAAGGGCGTCGCCAGGTCGATCAGGGAATGTGACGAGATCTGGGGTCAGCTCGATCATCACGAGCGTCGGCGCTTTGTCAGCGACGAACTGCTGGAAAACCACCAGGCCAGTCCGTCTGTTGATCCGATGGAAGATGAAGAGCGGCAACGACTTACCCGAAAGGTGCACGCTCTCCTCGTCGCGGTGATCGCCGAGTTGCCGCCGGAAGATAGCCTCATCCTCCGGCTGAAGTACTGGGATCGCGTTTCCGTCGCCAATATCGCCAAGCTTCAACAAACCGATCAGAAACCTCTATACCGCCGCTTCGAGCAACTGCTCAAGCGCCTCGAACGCGACATGGTCGCGCGCGGCGTCTCCATCGACGAGATTCGGCATCTGTTTGACGGCCTGGGGATGAATCCGGACGATTTCGAGGACGAGGGTGGGAAATGACGAAATTGGTCCGTCCACTCAGACGAACGCCGGGGGAATGCCATGAGTAATGAACCCAAGGCGGGCAAGCGCATCGACCCTGAAATGCTGGCGGCATACATCGACAACCGGCTCCCCCCGGAGCAGCGTGCCGCGGTCGAGGCTCAGCTCGCTACCGATCCGGAAAGCTACGCGTTGCTGGTGGATACGTTGGAAGCGCTAGATGATGACGAGATCAAATCGCTGGAGGTGAAGGAGCCTTCGAAGCAGCCGATCCCGTTCGCGCCGAAGCCGAACAAGCCGCGTGGTCGCGTGGTGATCGCCGGTGGCGTGTTGGCCATCGCTGCGGCGATTGCGCTCGTAGTGTGGATGCAGCCCGAAGTACTGAGCCGGCTGTTCGGCGGCGATCCGAGCGATCCGTTGATTGCAAGGTTGGCGGAATCGGTCGCATCAGAGCGTCCCATCGAGGCGCGGCTAGCGCGGTTTCCTTATGCACCGCTGGCGTCGACGACCAGAGGCGCTTCTGAAGGCTCCAGGAACCTGTCGCTGATCGCGTCCGCTGGAGAGATTCAGCGGCAGGCCGGCACTAGCCAGTCACCTGAAGTGCAGAAGGCCTGGGCAGCAGCGCAGATTCTCACTGGCGATCTCGACGGCGCGACGAACTTGTTGACCCAACTGTTGACGCAAGCCCCGGAGGACGCGTCGCTCCATTCGGACCTGGCGGCGGCGCTGCTGGAACGGGTTGCAAGAGGTGGCGTGGAGCGGTTGCCGCTGGCCCTCGACCATGCCAGTCAAGCCACTCGTCTTGATCCGCGGCTGCCGGAAGCGGCTTTCAATTATGCGCTCGCACTCGAGTTGTCGCACCTGGTGCCGCAGGCGGTCACCGAGTGGCGACGGTTCATGACCATCGAGTCCGACAGTCGTTGGCGGGACGAGGCGGCGCGGCATATCAGTCGCTTATCGCAGCCAGCAGCGAGCAAACCGTCGGCACGGGTCACGCCGACAGTAGACCGGGCACCGACGCCTGAAGCTCTCGCCGATCTTCAGGCTTCTCCAGAGACGTGGAGGGGCCCGCTCGAAGGCGACCTGGTGATTTCGGCCCTTCGCGATTCAACCGGTACTGCGTGGTCTCACGGGATCGCGCTGGCCCGCCACTTTCGAGCAGTCACTGGTGATGGACTCCCGCTCGATATCTGGACTCATGCCGCGGCGTTTGGGAACCGAGATTCACTGCAGGCCGGCTTCCTGTCGCTGCAGCGCGCGCAGCAGTTGCGTGCGGGCAACATGCTTGCACCGGCGCTTGAGGCGTTTCAGCGCGCAGAGCGATGGTTCCGAACCATCCAAAGCCCGGCGGCGGAGGTCGCGCGCTTCTACGAGGCGTTTTGCCTTTTCAATCAGGGGAAGACGGTCGAATCCATCGCGCTATTGGAGCCCCTGCTCGCTCGTGCGAGGCCGAACCAACACCTCGGCGTGGTCATGCGCGGCTCCTACCTGTTGGGCCTGGGCTGGCTCCGCCTAGGCCTGCATGCCTCGGTGTACGACATCCAGCAGCGCAGCGCAGAAATGGCCGCCAGGCTGGGTGAGCGTGGCATGGAAGCGAGAGCGCGATCGGAGGTTGCCGATGCACTCGAGCGACTGTCGATGCGAGAGGCTGCCTGGCGCGCGCGAGAGGTGGTGCTCCGCCAGGCGGCTCAGTCTCCAGAGCCGTCAGTCAGGCATATAGCCACCATCGGTGCGTCAACCGCCGCAGCCGCTCAAGGCCTGTCTCACGCTGCCGAAGCGTTTGCGGAAGCCGCGCTGGACAACGGCATCGCCTGGGGT